>CAMYJM010000035.1 GCA_947258635.1 uncultured Acidimicrobiaceae bacterium | reverse complement strand
TTCTGGGACGGTTCTTCCGCTTCCAGGTGCCAAGGGGATCTGTTGCCGGGCGGGAGCAAGCACCGGCAAACGGGATCCATCTCAATCTGGCGCCCCCATCGGCGCCTGGCGGCGCCACTTCAACCACCGGATGCAGACACAAACGGAGACCGCCCAGCCGCCGCCTCGTTCGACCGGCTCGGGACTTTTCCCACCCGCCCGGCGGCGCCGGCTATTGCGACGGGATTTGTGGTGGCGCGCTCAAGCCAGGACCTGGAAATGTCGATCATTACTGGATCGGGCTGCGCAGCCGTAAGGGGAGACGCCATGGAACTGATATTCATTCGCCACGGCGAACCCGAATGGTCGATCGACGGGGTCAGCCAAGTCGACCCGGGTCTCACACGGCGCGGGCATGATCAATCCCAATTGGTCGCCGACTTCATCTCGGCACAATCTCGGCCGCTCACGGAGATTCTCGTCTCGCCGCTGCGCCGCGCCGTTGAGACGGCGGCTCCGCTGGGCGCGGCTTCCGGCCTTCCCACCGTGACGGTCGATGGCCTCACCGAGATAGGGATGCCCGACTGGAGCGCCGTGGCGGAAGCCGACGTACGGCGCCAGTTCCGCGAGGCGCAGGAGCGCCATCCTCAGGACTGGTGGTCGGGCATGCCGGGTGGCGAACCGTTCGACGATTTCTACAAGCGAGTGGCCTCCACCATCACCGACGTCACCGCCACCCGCGGCGCCGTAGCTCTCGAGGGTTACGACCGGCACTTGTGGCGGCTGCGAGGCCAGAGCGAACAGCGGATCGCTATCGTCGCCCATGCCGGCACGAATGCAGCTGCCCTCGGCACGCTGCTGCACATCGAGCCAACGCCATGGGAGTGGGATCGTTTCGCACTCGGCCACGCCTCCATCACTCGGGCCCGCCTGATTCCCCTCGGAACCGAACACGTCTTCAGCCTGCGGGCCCTCAACGATCGGGCCCATCTCCCGCCGGAGCTGAGGACCCGCTAGCGAGGTCCCGGCCCCGCCGTTGGCCGTTGCGGGGGCGGCTACTGTCCTGCCGTGACCACCGTCCCCGGCTCAACTCGCCAACGCCTTCTCGGCACCCTTTTTGCAGGGAGCGGTCTGGTACGAACCGGGTTCATCGCGGCCGTCACCGTAACTTCGCTCGTGGCCGAGGACCTGCTCGGCTCGGTGACCCTGAGCGGCCTTCCGTCTGCAGCCGCCACCATCGGGGTTGCCGCCGGCACGACGCCGATCGCCGCTTTGATGGTGCGACGGGGGCGGCGGGTCGGGATCGCATCCGGATCGTTCCTCGCGGCCGGTGGAGCGACAATCTCAGCTCTCGCGATCTCGTTGACCTCGTTCCCGCTTTTTTTCTTCGGGATGTTCGTGCTCGGCATCGGGGCGGCCGGGGATCGGTTGTCGCGCTATGCGGCGAGCGATATCTCGACGGAGGACAAGCGAGCGTTCTCGATTGCGATCGTCGTGTGGGCGGGCACGATCGGCTCCGTAGTCGGACCGTCGCTCTTGGAGCCCGTCAAGAATGTCGCCGAATCGCTCGGCCTGGAGGGTCTCGCCGGGCCCTATCTGCTCGCCGCCACCGCTCTCCTCCTCGCATCCGGCGCAATCTCGGTCGGGCTGCGCCCGGATCCGTTGTCCTTCGTAGAGGTTCCCCCGGAACCGCCCCGCAAACGGAAGCCGGCCGCAGTGCTCAGCTTGCTCGCCCTCCCTTCAGTGCGGTTCGCCATCATCGCCCTCGCGGTCGGCCAGGTAGTCATGGTCCTGATCATGACCATGACGCCGATTCACATCGACCGCGCCGGCGACGGGCTCGGAACCATCGGACTGATCATCGCCGCCCACACGTTTGGGATGTTCGCCATATCGCCCCTGACCGGCTGGGTGGCCGACCGGGTCGGGCGTCCCAGGGTGATACTTGCCGGTCATGGCGTGCTGCTGATCTCGGCGCTGCTGGCGGCCAATGCCTCCGGCGAGCAGACCGCGTTGCTGTTCGTGGCCCTGTTCCTGCTCGGTGTCGGCTGGAACTTCAGCTTCATCGCCGGCAGCGCCTACCTCAGCGAATACGCCCCCGCAGAACTGCGGGTGCCCCTCGAGGGTCTGGCCGATACGGTCGTCTGGAGCTCGGGCGCCGCCGCCGGGCTGTCCTCCGGGGTGCTGCTCGGCATGTCGAGCTACGCGGTGTTGTGTCTGGTTGGGGCTTCGATTGTGATCTTGCCGGCGGTCGCCGCCTTCCGGTTGCGTGACACATTGCGGGAACCGGCATACGCTGGGCAACATGGCTGACAAGCTCCAATGGCTCTATCAGTTCAAGCCGGGCGAAAAGCGCCCCGACCTGGCAACCAATGCGACAGCCTGGACCGAAGCGGATGAGGATGTGTTCGCCGCCCACTACGAGCGCCTACGCCAGGGCACCCAGGACGGGAAGGTGGTCCTCGCCGGACGCAGCCAGGACGGAATCGGCCCCGCCATCGTCATCTTCGAGGCCGACTCCGAAGAAGACGCCCGCCGTTTCATGGAGGAGGACCCCTTCGTGAGTGAAGGCCTCTTCGGCGCCAACCTCCACCCCTTCCGCGCCGCCCTGGTCCGCAAGACGGAGTAGAGCCCGAGCCCGTCGGACAAAGCGGCGGCCAAGCGACCTCCCCTTGTGTCTTCCCCCGGCGGGGGAAGTGGCGCCGCCAGGCGCCGATGGGGGCGCCAGCGTGAGGTGACTCCCGGCCACAGGCTGTCCTTCCCGTCGCGGCGACAGAGCCCTCGTACCGGGAACCACCACACGCGAGCGCGCCCCCCTTCCCGGGAGGCCGCACACAGAAGCGGCGCCCGCCCGGGCGCCGCTCCCAACTCGATCAATTCCTGATTTGATTGAAGCTCTTTACGGAATCCATGCCTTCCAGGTGTCCTCGTGGGCGGCGATCCAGTCGGCGGCCACATCTTCGACGTCTTCACCATCGATCTCGGCGGGCGGCAGCATTTCAAGCTGGTCCGCGTTCGTGATCGTGAAGGCGCTGAGGAAGGCATGGACATCGGGCGCCTTGTCCTTGAGCTTGGCGGAGACTGCCTTGAAGATCGGGTCCTCGGGGTAGTCACAGGCCACGTCGGCATCGGCGGCCGCGCCGCTGGCTCCGCATTCCGGCGTGAACTCCGGGAGTTTCACATTTACGAGGCCGTACTTGCCGACCGCTGCCGTCGGGGTCCACCAGTACATGATCACGGGATCCTTGGTAGCCGCCCGAGCGTCGAGCTCGGCAACTGTCGCCGGCTCGGAGCCACTGAAGATGACTTCGAACGGCAGCCCGAGGTTCTCGATGATCAGCCCGTCGTACTGCGAGTAGGAGGGGTCGGTGCCGAGGAAACGGCCCTTGTCACCAGTGTCTGCAGTCGCGAAATAGTCGGCTGCCTCCTGGGTCATGAGGCCTTCCCAGGTCGCCATCTCGGGGCGCTCATCGATCACGTACTGTGGGACGAACCAGCCAATCTTGCCGATGGCACCAAGACCGCCGAGATTCTCGACCGAGCCGTCGTCGAAGAAGGCCTGCTCAGTGTCGGTGATACCCGAGGGCCAGATCTCGAGCACGGCATCCAGCGTGCCATCGGCGAGGCCGGTGAACATCGCCTCGTTCTCGTCAATCGTGATGACCTCGGTCGGATAGCCGAGCTGCTCGGTAACTATTTGGGCGGCCACGGCAACATTGAGCGCCGAAGCGGTCCATGGGTTGACCACGAAAGTGATCGTGTCTTTGTCTCCGGAAGGGGCCGTCGTATCGGAGGCGGCTGCAGTCGTGCCGGATGTGTCGTCCGTGGCGTCATCGCCTCCGCAAGCTGCGGCCACCAGGGCCAGTGCAGCCAGCAGAATAAGCAGGCGTTTCATTGTGTGGGGATCTCCTAGGTCTCGCTCGCAGGACGGCAGTCAGCTCGCCGCCACTCGTTCCACGATACGGAACAGTCCTACGATGTGGAGCAAAGCTTACCGATCGGCACCGGTTGCAGCCACCTCGACGGGCGGCCAGACATCGGCCGAGATGAACCATTACATTGGCGTGCATGGCAGTAGAGCAATCCCAAGACGCCGCCCCCACCACTGCCCGACTCGCCGCAGACGGCGTGTTCAAGGTGTTCGGCGCCAAGCCGGAGAAGGCCTTGGAGATGGCTGCTGCCGGCGTACCGCGCGACGAGATTCTCCGCTCCACAGGCAACACCGTGGCCGTCCGTGATGTGTCGTTCGAGGTTACGCCTGGCGAAACGTTCGTCGTGATGGGGCTGTCCGGATCCGGCAAATCGACGCTGGTTCGTTGTATCGCTCGCCTCACCGATGTGACGAGGGGAACGGTAACCATCAACGACCGGGATCTCACAGCGATGAACGAGCTGGAGCTGCGTGAGGTCCGCCGCAAGCAGATGTCGATGGTCTTCCAACACTTTGGCCTGTTTCCGCATCGGCGCGTGATCGACAACGTCGCTTATGGCCTGGAGATCCAGGGGGTGCCGCGCGAGCAGCGGCACGCCAAAGCTCTCGAAGTGCTCGACGTCGTCGGCCTCGGCGGGTGGGGTGACCACTATCCCCAGCAGCTTTCCGGCGGCATGCAACAGCGGGTCGGCCTGGGAAGAGCACTTGCGGTCGAACCCGAAATCCTGTTCTTCGACGAACCCTTCTCTGCCCTCGATCCGTTGATCCGGCGTGAGATGCAGGACGAGCTGCTGCGTCTCCAGGCCGACATGCACCGCACCATCATGTTCATCACGCACGACTTCGATGAGGCGATCAAGCTAGGCGACCGGATCGCCATCATGAAGGACGGCGAATTCGACCAGATTGGGACGGCACTGGAGCTGCTCGCCAACCCGGCGACCGACTACGTACGTGAGTTCACCGAAGACGTCTCACGGATCAAGGTCCTCACTGCGTGGCACGTGATGAAGCCCCCTGCCGGAGAGGCGATCGGCGCCACCGTCGGAGTCAACCAGCCAATCGACGAGATCCTCGTGGTGTTGCTGGCCGCCGAAGACGCCGTCGGCGTGGAGGATTTGTCCGGTGCATTGGTGGGAGTAGTCGACCGCGAAGCCGTGATTTCCGTCCTGGACACCGAGTCGTGACGGCAACCTCGACGACCGACCTGACCAGCCTCGAAGCGAGCTGGATGGAGCGCTATCGGCACTGGATTCTGTTGGCGGTCGGCGTAGTCGCCCTCCAGGCGGCGTTCGGGTGGGTGGAAGCGTTCCCGGCACTGCTCGACAACACCTTCTCCGACCCGATCGACTCATTCGGGCGCTGGCAACAGTCCGCCCGCCGGACTCATTGGCTGTTCACTGGCCTTTTCACCCCGCTGAGCACAGGTGTGGGTTGGGCTCTCGACACCGTGGAGTCCTTCCTCCTGTGGCTGCCCTGGTTCATCCTTCCCCTCGGGGTCTTCCTGGCGGTCGCCCGCTCCCAGAGCCGCAAGGTCGCCCTGGTGGCGGGTCTCGCCATGCTCTACCCAGGCCTCGTCGGCCTGTGGGAAGTGACGATCGACACGCTGGCCCTCATGACAATTGCGGTGTTCTTCTCAGTGACCATCGGCGTGCCGATGGGGATCTGGGGGGCACTGCGGCCGCGAGCCGAAAAAATAATGCGGCCCGCCCTTGATGCCATGCAGACCGTTCCGGCACCGGTCTACTTCCTGCCGATGCTCATGCTGTTCGGGATCGGGAGGGTTCCCGCCACCTTCGCCACTGTTATCTACGCCCTGCCGCCGGTCGTGCGCCTCACGACTCTCGGCATTCGGGAGGTAGCCGGACAGGCCGTCGAAGCCTCTGAGATGTTCGGGGCCACTCAACGCCAGACGATGCTGAAGGTGCAGCTTCCGATGGCACTCCCCACGATCATGACTGGCGTCACCCAGACGATCATGATGGCGCTCGGCATCGTAGTGTTGGCCACATTGCTCGGCGCCGGCGGTCTCGGGCAGGAGATCATGGAGACACTCAGCCAGCGGCGAACCGGACGCGGCATTGCCACCGGGCTAGCCGTGGTGGCCATCGCCATGGTCCTCGACCGGATCGGGCGGGCCACAGTTGTGACGGATCGGGCCAGCCTCCCCAGCCGGCGCACGACGCTCATCGCGGCCGGCGGCCTCGTTGGGCTCACGATCGTCGGCTTCGTCACCGGGCTGACAGAGTTCCCGGAACTGTGGGACACCAAAGTGTTCGATCCGATCGACGATGCCGTCGTGTGGGCGCGGGACAACCTGAGTTGGCTGACACGCGGCTTCAACGACATCGTGGTTGGGCAGTTCTAGGTGCTGATGTTCGTGGGTGGCTGGATCGGGTGGCGGATCGGCGGCCGAGGGCTGGCCGTCTTCACGATGTCGATGATGACGGCGATCGGCCTCATCGGCATGTGGGCGCTGTCTCTCGACACCCTCACCCAGGTGGTCGCTGCGGTTCTGCTCTCAGTGGCGATTGCGGTGCCACTGGGAATCTGGGCCGGCCGCAACCGGCGCGTCGAGGCGTTCCTCGGACCGATTCTTGACGCCTTGCAGACGATCCCATCGCTGGTGTACATCATCCCAGCCGTCATCTTCTTCACGGTTGGAGTGGTGCCGGGCATCATCGCCTCCGTGCTGTATGCCGTCGTGCCCGGTGTGCGGATCACTGCGCTCGGCATCCGCGAGGTTCCCGAAGAGAGCATCGAGGCCTCCCAGGTGTTCGGGGCGACGCCGCGTCAGACCATGTTCGGCGTACGGGTGCCGCTGGCAGCGCCGACGATCATGGCCGGAATCAACCAGGTCATCATGATGGTGCTCGCCATGGTGATCATTTCGGGCCTCGTCGGTGGCGGTGCCCTCGGGTTCGCCACTGTGAGTGCGGTGAAGCGCAGCGACCTCGGTATCGGCCTCGAAGTGGGGTTCGCCATTGTGGCCATCGCCATGATCCTCGACCGCACGACCCAGGCCATCGCCGAACGCCTGCGCCCCCCACCGGCACTGCACTAGGGACCCGCCGGTCCTTCGGTTCTTGCGGATATCTGCGCCAGTATTGGCGCAGATATCCGCAAGAACAGTCGTGCCGCTACCCCGCGGCGCGGAAGCTGAGGGCGTCGCCGGTGGGGGCGGTGAGGGTGAGACGGTCGCCCGAGATCTCGACGCGCAGTTCTCCCTGGAGCACGGACAGCACGAAGGCTTCTTGCTCCATGATCCCGGCGCCCTCGCAGCCTCGCTCGGTGACATCGACCTGGCCAAACGTCAGCTGTGTTCGGCTCGCCTCGACGCTGGCTCCGTAGTCGTTGCAGCCGGTGGAGCCGGTAGCCCGGCTGGCCGCGGCGTCGATGAAGAGCGTGATCTCGGTGCCTGGAATGACCGTCATGGCGGCGGCTCCGCGAACGATCGTGTCTGCAATCCATTGCGTTCCGGTCAGCTCCACGTCGGGGAAAGCCACGGAGCGTTCAATGAACTGCAATGTCGACCCGCCGAGGCGGCCGATGGTCAGCACGCCGCCTTCGATCGTGAAGACAGTCGCCTCGCCGAAAATCCGGAGCACGTTGTCTTCCTGGCGCATCAGCGGCTCTTCACAAGCCATCTCCGTCATGTTCATGGCCCCGAACTCGATCGTGCCGGCGCCGGCCAGATACTCACCGCCGTAGGAATTGCAGCCAGTCGACCCGCCGAAAGTGCGGCCGTCGTCGGAGAAGTCGAGCGTCGGCTCGGCTCGCGGAACAAACGGAGCCGGGGCACCGCCGAGGAACATCGCCGACCCCACCCAACGGGTGCCGGCGAGCACGCTTGGGTCGGGGGTCGTCGTAACAGGCACGGTGGTGCCAGTCGTATCCGAGCTGCATGCGGCGAGCACGATGACTAGTGCGCCGCACAGCGCGATCCATCGTGAAGAGTGTCTCATCATGGCTCTGAGACGATCGAACGGTCACCCCGGGTTCCCCGCATGCGACGACTACAGATACTCAGCCAGCCTGGCGTAGGCCGGCTCGCATTCGGCCACCACAGAGGCCAGCCGGTCGGGGACCACGTCGTCCTTGGGGCGGTACGGCTCGAACCCGGTCGACTCGTGGAGGCGGTGGTACCAGTACTTGCCCCAGGTGCCGTCCTCCGGCTTGGGCCCCGCCTCCCATGCCAGCATGGCGGGGTCCCAGGCGATGCCGAGCCGGTCGCACAGGGAGCGCAGCCGACCTTCCGGGTCCTCGAGGATCTGACGGGAGCCGACCACGATGGGGTCCTCGCCGCGGGCGATGAGGTGGTCGAGGAGCTCGGCCTGCTGGGCCAGCCCGGTCATCTCGGCCGTCATGTCGGGCACGTTCTTGATGAACGAGGTGATCACTTCCGCCGGCTCTCGAATGAGGAAGAAGTTCGTCAGCTTGTCGAGAAACCCGAGGTCGAGGCCGAGCCCGGCGATGTGATGGCCCATGTTCTTGAAGAAGACGATTGGCGTCGGGTAGTCGCCGAAGAGCAGCGTCCGGATCGCCTCGCCGACGTCGACCGGCATCGACGCCATCGTTTCGTCACGGCCGGGGTGGTCGATTCCGGTCACCGCCAGGTAGTGGGCATACAGCGGCTCATCGAAAACGGAGGTGTCGGGGCGGGACCGGAAGCTGTACATCATCGCCGTCGAGATGTTCCGCGGCCCCGAGATCATGTTGATGCGGGTCGTCGTGCTACTCATGGGCGGCGACCTCGATGACCTCGCGGAGCAGGCCGGTGAGGCGCCGCGTCATCGGGCCGGGAACGACGCCGCCGCCGATGAGCCGGCCGTCGACCTCGGTCACCGGTGTCAGCCCGCCGAAGGTGCCGGTCACGAAGGACTCGTCGGCTGAATAGACGTCGGTGAGCGAGAAGTCCCGCTCATGAACCGGGATGTCGTCGGCCCGGCACAGCTCGATCACCAGCGCCCGGGTGATCCCGTTGAGGCAGTACTGGCCCGTGGAAGTCCACACCTCACCCTGGCGGATGATGAAGAAGTTGGTGGCGTTGCAGGTGGCGACGGCACCGTTGACGTCGAGCATGAGAGCCTCGTCGGCGCCGGCCTTCATCGCCTGGATCAGGGCGATCACCTCGTGCAGCTTGCTGTGGCAGTTGAGCTTCTGGTCGAGCACGTCGGGACCGGGGCGGCGCACGGTCGAGGTGAACAGCTTGACGCCCCGGGCGGCGACGTCCGGCGAGGCCACCTTGTGCTCGGCGATGATGACCACATTGGGGCCCCCGACAGTGTTGGCCGGATGCTGTGACGGCGTCTTCTTGTTGCCCCGGGTGATCATCATGCGGACGTGAACGTCGGTCTCCATATCGTTGCGGGCGACGGTCGCCTGCAGGGCGCCCGCCACCTCCTCTCGGGTCATGCCGATGTCGAGGTCGATGGCGGCGGCATTGGAGAACAGCCGATCGAGGTGGCGCTCGATGTGGATGAAACGGCCGTTGTGGAACCGCATGCCGTCCCACACCCCGTCGCCGACCAGGTATCCGCTGTCGAACACGGAGATCTTGGCCTCGTCCCGGGGGAAGAACTCTCCGTTGATGTAGATCTGGATGGTCTCGTTGCGAGGATCGGGAACGGCGCTGTGGGTGCTCATAATGGCGTACAACGTACAACGTACAACGTACAACGTACGAGTCGGCCGAGACCCCGCGCTCTTCGAGGGGGAGCCCGAGGGGGACCGCTCCGCGGACCGCGTCGCATCGAATTCGAGCGATATGCGCGGTCGAATCCGGCAGTGAGCGCGGCCCGGAGGCCCGCTTCAAATACGGAGCAACGTCTAAGACATCGCGGAGAAACCTCTACATCCCGAAGCGGCGCTCGCGGTGGGTGAACTCACGCAGGGATCGGAGGAAGTCGACGCGGCGAAACTCCGGCCAGAGCACGTCGACGAAGGCGTATTCGGCGTAGGCCGATTGCCAGAGAAGGAAACCGGACAGGCGGGCCTCGCCCGACGTACGGATCACCAAATCCGTGTCGGGAACGTCCGGGCTGTACATGTGCGCCGCCAGCATGTCGGCATCTACCTTGTCCGCGATTGCCTCCGCGGCGAGACCGTCGGCCGCCAGCCTGGTGATCATGTCCTTGGCGGCGTCGACGATCTCCTGACGCCCGCCGTACCCCAGGGCGATAGTGAGCCTGCGGTTGCCCGGGCGGCTCAGATCTTGGCAGCGTTTCACCGCAGCTCGCAGGTCGCTGGGGAGCTGATCGAGGCTGCCGATGAAGCGGAGCTCGACGTCGCGCTCTGCGACGGCCGTCGGCAATCGGTCGACGAGACCGCCCAGCACGTCACAGAGCGGGGCGAGTTCCTCCGCTGGTCTCGCCAGGTTCTCCTTCGACAGCAGCCAGCAAGTCACGGCCTGGATCTCGAACTCGTGAGTCCAGTCGAGGAACTCGAAGAACTTCTCGGCGCCGACCTCGTAGCTCTCCCGCACCTGCGCCAGGCCCTCGGCTCTGGCGTAACGGCGATGCCCGTCGAGGATCACTCCGATGTGTTTCGGAAGGCGGTCTCGATCGAGAAACCGCAGGATCCGGCTCTCGTATATCCGGTAGAGCGGCTTCTTGACCACAGCCTTGATCGAGTTGAGATTCATCACTCACTTACTCGTCGCCCGGACCCGGCAACTTAATCCGACTCTGTGTTGGACACTACGACACGCCGCGAGTTGTGCGCCGTTTTCGCGCAGACATTCGTTGTGGTTGATCGCGCCCTGATCACGCGATCAGGCACAACGAACGCGTCTTGCGGCCCCGATCACCTATTCTCCCCCGGGTGGAGCGCCCCAGAATCACACTCGGCAAGATGCAGAACCCGGTACGCGGGTTCTTGCACGGCACGGCTGCGGTGGCCGCTCTGGCCGGATCGATTGCCCTCGTTCTGCGAATTCCCACCCTCGGGGGACGGATTGCGGCTGCGGTGTTCGGAGTTGGCATGGTGGCGCTCTATACGACGAGCTCGCTGTACCACTCGATCCCCTGGCAGGAGAGGTGGAAGAGGCGTATGAAGCGTCTCGATCACTCGATGATCTTCGTGCTGATAGCCGGGACCTACACGCCGATTTCTTGGATTGCCCTCGACGGCTGGATGCGCGGCGCCACACTTTCCATCGTCTGGAGCATTGCCCTCGTCGGCATCGGTCAACAGACCTTCTTTCCACGCGACCAAAGCTCATTCGCCATCGCCCTCATGACCACCTTGGGCTGGCTGGCCGTCTTCATCATGATCCCGTTCTTCCGCCGCGCCGGAGCGGGAGCTGCGGCCCTCATGGCCCTCGGGGGGGTCCTGTATACCGTCGGCATGGTCTTCCTGGTGACGAATCGACCCCGACTGTGGCCCCGGGTCTTCTCGTACCACGAGCTCTTCCACGTGATGGTCGTGGCCGCGACGTCGCTGCACTTCGTGGCGACTTGGCGCTACGTGGTGCCGCTCGCCGCCTGAGACGCATCCGGCCAATAGTGTCACACCCGGCCGATACGTTGTGACCATGAATGCGATACGAGCCCGCAACCAACTGCCCGGCACCCGTCCATCGCCGGCCGATACCTCTGCCACCGCCGCTATCGACCGGTCGCTTGTCCTGCTGACCGAAGGCGGTTTCGACTTCGAAGTGGTGCTCCGCTGCCCATCCCCATGCGGCTTCTGCGACCCCGCCGTCGGTGAGGCGGCCTGACCGCCAACCCGGTCACGAGTTCGGGCTGCCCCTCAAAGAGGAGCAGCCCGAAGTGTTTCGTTCCTGACCCGCAAAGGTCCAACCAATCCGACTGGGCAGTCTCCCGTCTCGGTGCCTGCCCTACCCGGCACCGAGACAGAAGGCTGTCTCACCCTCGACCCTTCGAGCCATTCGGCCCGTCCCACCGTCGAGGTGTTTCCTGTCTCCGCCTCCTGGCGACGGAGACCTTGCATCTTGCGATGCATCCTGAGCGATGCCCCCTCAGGCTCGCACCCTCATTAGACACCATCGTGTGCAGTTTGTAACGCGCGAATTGCCCTGGCGCAGCGAAATGAGTCCGCCGACCTACCGATTTGGGGATGACTCAGTCGGCGAGCCGACGGTTCAGCCAAGCAGGTCACGAATCTTGGCTATCTGGGCCTCCACTGCGGGCTGCGAACCGCCCCCCGAGCTGCCGCGGCTCCGCACCGAGCTCTCCGGAGACAGCGTCTCGAGATCCTCTGCCGCGAAGCGCTCATCGACCGTTTGCAGCAGGTCCAGCGTCGCATCACCGAGAACCGCGCCGCGTCGCGTCAGCTCGGCCACCACTCTTCCGACGATGTGGTGCGCTTCGCGAAACGGCACCCCGCGGCGGACCAAGGACTCCGCCAGATCGAGCGCGACCACCCACGAGGACGGCGGCGGCGGCGCGAAGGCGGCCCCGGCGATCATGGCGCGCAAGGCACCCAGAGTGCCGCCCAGCGTGTCATCGGCGTGGAAGACGAACCGCTTGTCCTCCTGGAGGTCGCGGTTGTACGCCATAGGGAGCCCCTTCTGAAGACTGAGAATGGCGGCAACGTCGCCGATGACCCCGGCGGCGCGGCCCCGAGCCAGCTCGGCCATGTCGGGGTTCTTCTTCTGGGGCATCGCCGACGACCCGGTCGTATGCCGATCGAGGAAGGTGACCCAGCCGAACTCGGTACTCGCCCACAGCACCATGTCTTCCGCCAGGCGCGACAGTGTCACCATGGCCTGGCCGGCCACGAAAACGAACTCCGCCGCCAGGTCACGCGAGGCGACCGCATCGATCGAGTTGTCGAATGTGGTTTCGAACCCGAGGAGCGCCGCGCTCAACGCCGGGTCGATCGGCAGCGACGTGCCGCCACCAGCTCCCGCCCCCAGCGGGGACTCGTCGAGGCGTTTCAGAAGGTCCTCGAACCGGGACCGGTCGCGCAGCACCATCCAGGCGTAGGCCAGCAGGTGATGTGCCAGGGGGACCGCCTGACCCTGCTGCAGGTGGGTATAGGTCGCCACCACGACGGCGCCGACATCCTCCGCCGCATCAGTGAGCGCCAGGGCAAGCAACTCGATCTGGGCAATGCGATCGGCCCCCGCCCGGCGCATATAGAGGCGCAGGTCGAGGGCGACCTGGTCGTTGCGCGATCGAGCCGTGTGCATCTTGCCGGCCAGCGGCCCGATCAATTCACCGAGGCGGCGCTCCACAGCCGAGTGGACGTCCTCGTCGGTGTCGAGGAATCGGAACTCGCCCGCCCGAGCTTCCGCCAACACCGACTCGAGGCCGGTCCGCAGCGCCGGGCCCTCATTGGCGTCGAGCAGGCCGACCTGTTCGAGCATCGCGACATGAGCGAGTGACCCGGCCAGGTCATCGAGAAGCAGCCGGCGATCGGCCGGGTCGACCGTGTATGCCCACAACACCTCGTCGGGTGACTCGTCGAAGCGGCTTCCCCAGAGGCTCACGGCCCGCCTACTCGCCTTCGCCGATGCGCTTCTCGGCGAAAGTGCGCAGCCGCAGCGACTGGAGCCGGATGAATCCGGTGGCATCTCCTTGGTCGTACACGTCATCCTCCTCGAACGTCACCGTCGCCTCGTCGTAGAGGGAATCGTCCGAGCGGCGGCCGTCTACGATGACGTTGCCCTTGTAGAGCGTCAGGCGGGCTTCTCCGTTCACCCGCTGCTGAATGTCGTCCATGAAGGCCTGCAGCGCTTCCCGCTCCGGGGCGTACCAGAAGCCGTTGTACACCATCTCGGCGTAGCGCGGCGCCAGCTCGTCCCGCAGGTGCATCACCTCCCGATCGAGCGTGATCGATTCGACGGCCCGGTGGGCGTGATGCAGGATCGTGCCTCCCGGCGTCTCGTAGACCCCACGACTCTTCATGCCGACAAACCTGTTCTCGACGATATCGACCCGGCCGACCCCGGCGGCACCACCAATCTCGTTGAGCCGGGTCAGCAAAGCCGCCGGATCGAGCTCTTTGCCGTTGAGAGAGACCGGAGTGCCCCGCTCGAAGCCGACGGTTACGGTCTCCATTATGTCGGGGGCTTCCCATGGATCGACCGTCATGTTGAACATCCCCTTCGGCGGTGCCTCCCAAGGATCCTCCAGTACGCCGCCCTCGTACGAGATGTGGAGCAGATTGGCGTCGATCGAATACGGCTTGTCCGGGGTCACCGGTACCGGAATCCCGTGCTTTTCGGCGTAACGGACACAGTCGGCCCGGCCCTTGAGATCCCATTCCCGCCAGGGGGCAATCACCTTGATGTCCGGTTTGAGCGCGAACGCGGTCAGCTCGAAGCGAACCTGGTCGTTACCTTTGCCGGTGGCGCCGTGGGAAATGGCATCGGCCCCGAAGCGCTCGGCCGCCTCCACCAAGCCCTTGCCGATGATGGGGCGCGCCAGAGAGGTTCCCAGCAGGTAGTAGCCCTCGTAGATGGCGTTGGCCCGCAGCGCCGGGAAGACGAAGTCGGCGACGAATTCATCGCGGAGGTCCTCGGCAACGGCTTCGACGGCACCCGTCCGCAGGGCCTTCTCGACCGCCTCGCCAAGCTCCTCCCCCTGGCCCACGTCGGCGGTGTACGTGATCACCTCGGCGCCGTATTCCTCCTGGATCCACTTGAGGATCACGGAAGTGTCGAGGCCGCCGCTGTAGGCCAGTACCACCCGCTTGATGTCCCTAACCATCAGCCTGCTCCCATCGATTCGAGTACTTTGACCAGACTCTCCCCGGAGACGCCGTCGGCGGCGACGATCAAGATCGTGTCGTCGCCGGCAACGGTTCCGATGACGTCATCGAGCCCGGCACCGTCGAGAGCACTTGCCAGAAGATGTGCTGCCCCTGGCGCGGTGTGCACCACCACCAGGTTTCCCGACGCCGCGATCGACTGGGCAAACTCGCTCATGGCCCGGACCGCCGATTCGACCCCGGGCCGGAACGCGAATCGATCGTCGAGGATCTCATAGTGCAGGCCGTTGTTGTCCGACTTGACGCGCACCGCGCCCAGGGCGTCCAGATCTCGCGAGACCGTTGCCTGGGTTACGGCAAAACCGGCTTCGGCCAGCGCCTCGGCCAGCTGCTTCTGGCTGGTCATCGAGCCCTCGGCCAGCAACCGTCGCATCATCCGGCGGCGGGCGTTGCGAGTTTCGCTGGTGGGGCTCACGGCACCGGCTCCGGAGTCTTGGTGATCATCGTGCCGATCCCTTCGGCGGTGAAGATCTCGAGGAGCACCGAGTGCTGGATGCGGCCGTCGAGGATGTGGACCCGCTCCACCCCGCCCGCGATGGCGTCGATGGCGCTCTGAAGCTTGGGAAGCATGCCCGACGACACGCTTCCGGCCGCCACCATGGCTTCGAGGTCGGGGACAATCGCCCGTGACACCAGCGAATCCTGATCACCGAGATCGCGGTAGAGGCCTTCGACATCGGTGAGGTACACGAGCTTGCGGGACCTCAGCGCCACGGCCAGCGCCGCCGCCGCAGTGTCGGCATTGAGGTTGTAGGTCTTGCCGTCGGTCCCTCGCGCCAGCGGAGCCACTACCGGCACGTAGCCCCCAGAGAGCAGGCTGTTGATCAGACCGGGGTTGATCTCGGTCACTTCGCCGACGAAGCCGAGGCGCTCGTCCTTCGGCTGGGCCACGAAGAGGTTGCCGTCGAGCCCGCTGATACCGGTCGCCACGGCGCCGTGTGAGTTCATCAGCCGAACGATGTCGGGGTTGATCTCTCCGGCGAGAGTTGACTGCACGACGCGAATCGTGTCGGCATCGGTGACCCGCAGGCCGTCGACCCACTGCGGCTCGATGCCACGCTGGCCCATCGCCGCCGAGATATGGGGACCGCCACCGTGAACGATCACCGGTTTGATGCCGACGTAGTGGAGCATCGCCACATCGTCGGCGAAGGTCTCGCGCAGGTCCTCGTTGACCATCGCCGAGCCGCCGTACTTGATCACGACGATGCTGCCCCGGAACCGCTTGATGAACGGCAAGGCTTCGCTGAAGATGACCGCCTTGCCCATCGTGCGAGCAATCCGGGTCTTGACCGGATCGGGGACCGAATGCCCGGTCGCCATCAGGAGCGCCCCCCGTTGAAGCGAACGTATTCGGGGGTCAGGTCGGTGGTCAGAACCTGCGCCTCGCCCGGGCCCGAGCCGAGCGACACCCGAACTGTGAAGTTGCCGGTTGCCAGCTGCGCGGCCAGCGCCTCCTGATCGCAATCGACCGCTGCGCCAGCGCGAGCGACCGCGACTCCGGCGAAGTCGATGTCGACGCGGTCCACCGTGTCGCCATCGGCCGCGGTTCCCAGAGCGCCCACAATCCGCCCCCAGTTGGGATCGCCGCCGAAGAAAGACGTCCGCACCAGGGCGGAGTCGGCCACCACCCTTCCCAGGTGCCGGGCCCGCTCGGCGCTCTCCGCCCCGGAGACGTGGAGCACGACGACCCGGGTGGCGCCTTCGGCGTCGGCTGCCAGCTGTTCGGCCAAGTCGCGGCACACGGCGGCGATGGCGGTCTCGAACTCGTCCGCATCCGGGACGGTTCCGGCAGCTCCCGAGGCGAGCAGGATCACGGTGTCGTTGGTGGAGGCGCAGCCGTCGACGTTGAGCTCGTGGAACGACCGATCCACGGCGCGGCCGAGAGCCGCCTGCAGCGCCGGCCGGGCGACGGCCGCATCGGTGGTGACCACGGCGAGCATGGTCGCCATGTCGGGCCGGATCATCCCGGCTCCCTTGGCCATTGCCCCAACGGTCCATCCGGCCGGAGAGGCATAGGCCGCCTGCTTCGGCACGCTGTCCGTGGTCATGATCGCCTGCGCCGCCATGTAGCCGGCGGCCTCACCGGCGACGAGGCGGTCGGCGGCAGCTTCGATCCCGGCCAGCACCTCTGCCCGCGGGAGCTGCGAGCCGATGGTTCCTGTTGAACAAACGAGCACCTGGGTCGGGCTGCACCCAACGCGCCCCGCAACCGTCGCTGCCATCAACGCTGCGGTTTCGGCGCCGTAAGGCCCGGTGGCGCAGTTGGCCCCGCCGGAATTGAGGACAACGGCCCGCACCGCCGCCGTGGCCTCCAAGTGCTTGCGGCTCAACCGAACCGGCGCTGCCGCGGCCGTGTTCACAGTGAACACCGCGGCCCCGACCGTACCCTCGGGCGCGGCGACGAGGGCGACATCGAGGGCATCGCCCGGCTTGATTCCGGCGGCGACGCCGGAGGCGGTGAAACCTCGAGGAACGGCCACGCTCACGGCATCCAACCTGCGAACGGCAAGCCGGCAGCCTCAGGAAGGCCGAGCATGAGGTTGGCGCACTGCACAGCCTGGCCGGCGGCGCCTTTGAGAAGATTGTCGATAGCGGCGATGACGATAACCCGACCGGTGTGCTCATCGACATGGGGCGACATGACACAGCGGTTGGACCCAACCACCCAACGGCTCGTCGGTGGATCGGCGACGACGTCGACGAAGGGCTCGTCGGCGTAAGCCTTCTGCAACGCAGTCGTCACGTCGTCGGCATTGCCCGTCAGGGGGGCAGAGCACGTCGACAGGATGCCGCGCTGCATCGGTACCAGATGGGGGGTGAACGACAGCTTGACGTCCGCGATGTCGAGTCCCGTCCAGGCTGCGATCGCCTGCTCCATCTCGGGGCGGTGGCGGTGAGTGGTCACGGCGTAGGCGCGCACCCCCTCGTCGACGGCGCCGTAGCTCAGCTCGGCTTTGGCGGCTCGGCCCGCTCCGGACACTCCTGACATCGCATCGACCACGATCCCGGTCGGGGCGATCAGCCCGGCCGCCACCAGTGGGGCCATCGCCAGGATCGCCCCGATCGGGTAGCAGCCGGGGACGGCCACCCGATCGGATCGGGAAATCTCGTTGCGATTCATCTCGGGCAACCCGTACGGCCAGCGACCGAGCTGATCGGGATGCGGATGGCCCGGGCCGTAGGCGGACTCATAGCGGCCGAGGTCGGATAGGCGGAAGTCGCTGCCAAGGTCGACGACCTTCACTCCCCGCTCCAGGAGCGCCATCGCCGGCCCGGCCGAGGTGCCGTGCGGCAGGGCTAGGAACATCAAGTCGACATCGGCCTCCAAAGCCTCCTCCTGGGCCGCGAGGACCCGATCGCCGCCGGTGAGCTGCGGATGGACTTCTTCGAGGCTCGAGCCGGCCGAGGAGTGACCGGCGATCAGCTCGAGGCCGACTCCGGGATGCGCGTCGAGCAGGCGTACGACCTCGCCTCCGGCGTAGCCCGAAGCACCGATGACACCGACCGAGGGTTGTTCTGGCTCCATGGAACGGCGAATATACGCATAGTCGCATGGTTATGCAAAGCGTGCGGTGACGGGCCGGCAAGTCGGCTCCGGGCGAGGAACTAGCCTCGCAGCATGTCACTGAGAGCCTGGAGGGTCGCACTGGCCGCCGGCCTGACGATCGTGTCGGCCGCCTGCGCCGATAGTCCAGCGCCAACCACAGCCGCGGTGACGACAACGGTCACCACGACCTTGCCGCCCGGCGCAACCGGCACCTCGGGCTCGCCCCCCACGACGAGCGAGGCCCCCGCGACCACCGCGACCACATCATCGGCCGTACCGACCACGGCGGCAACGTCCACAGCGGCGATGGACACGACGAGCGTCGACATCGCCGTCGCCGACGGTCGGGTGTCCGGACCGGGAAGAGTCACGGTGGCCCTCGGCGGAACCCTCGTCATCACCGTTGCGGCGGATGTGTCCGACGAGGTGCACCTCCATGGGTACGACGTTCTTGCCGATGTCGCTCCCGGACAGCCGGCCATCCTCGAAGTGGCGGCCACGATTCCGGGTGTTTTCGAGGTGGAGCTCGAGGGGGCTCGTCTCGAGCTCGCGGTGATCGAGGTCAGGTGACTTCGCTGGTCGCCCACGTCGGTGGCCGGAGCGACCTGCCGGTGCCGCTGAGTTTCTTCATCGTCGGCGCCGGACTGGCGATCGTCGTCTCGTTTGTGGCCCTCAGCTC
>CAMYJM010000034.1 GCA_947258635.1 uncultured Acidimicrobiaceae bacterium | reverse complement strand
CGGACGTCCCAATCCGACACAGGTTCAGGATGACGCGGATCGGTGGCGTCGATCAAGCGGAAGTCGCCCAGGGAGCCTTCGGTGTGCAGCAGCGATTGCATCACGGAGGCGGCAATGGCGAATGACCCGTCGGGCCGCACCGCCGCGGTGACCTCGTTGGCGCCCTGGGTCCGCTCCCCCGAATGAACGGTGGACAGCAACTCGGGATGCTCGGGATCGGTCACGTCGTAGATCGCCAGCCCGCGAAACGCCTCCGACCACCGATGGCGCTCGCGGGTATCACAGAGGCGGACGGCGACGATCGCCAGGTCTCCCGCAAACGCTGTCGTCTCTACGGGGCCAACCCAAACCGAGTCCGTGCTCGTCCCGGCAAAGTCAGCGGCGGTTGCGATCGTCGTCACCAGCTCCGGTTGGGCGGGATCGGCAACGTTGACCAGGCGGACCCCGGACCCGGGGCACACCGTCGGCCGGCCCCAGGTGCCGAGATAGGCGACGTTCGCATGCACAGCCAGCCCGGCGGCGAAACCGGCGCCGGGATCGAAGTGGCCGACGACGTCAGTACCGCTCGCGCGATAACTGTCAGGGCGTGCGGCGGCCGGCCACTTCGTCCCGGCTGATTGCGGCTCCGCCGCAGACTCGGCCGCCCGTAGGTGTGGCGTAGGGTTGACGGCCGAGCCATCGGGCTCGTGCAGTTCGAAGTGCAAATGGCTGGGCGTCCCTTCGGCGTTGCCGCTATCGCCGACATAGTCGAGTAAGTCGCCGGCGGCGACACGAACCCCCACGGCTATCCCGGGAGCGGGAGCGCCGCCGCCTCCGTCGTCGGTGCCGGCGGTGTCGTTGTTCAGGTGGAGGTAGTACGAACGCCAGCCGTCGTCATGCAGGACCACGACGTAGCGGCCGGCCAGCTTGCCGATAGTCATTCGGACCACGGTCCCATCGGCAGCCGCCACCACCGGAGTCAGTTTGGCGGCAAAGATGTCGGTTCCGTTGTGGGTGCGGCCACCGGACCGGGGGGCGCCGAAGGTGTCCACGTAGGAATGCTCGCCGGCCACCGGAAACAGCAGCGGATACGGCTCGAACCCGGTGTCGTCCGGGGGCGGCACGGCGAACCAAGCCCCGGCCGCGTTCAGCATCGCTCCGATCATCAGGACTACCAACAACGCCCGGTGCCATGCGTTCCGTCTCATGACCGATCCCGCAGTTCGTGGCCGGCCACATCGCTCGAGCCGCCCCGCGTGCTTTGACTGGGTCGCGTACTGTTGGTGTCAAGGTATGCCCGGCGAGCTCGGACCGGAATCGGGAATCCTCCCGATGCGGGACGGAATCCGGGAGAGTCCGATCGGTAGAGTGAGAAGTGCGACCCGAGCCCACCACCGGGTGAGTTGGGAACCGGGGAGGACGAGTTGCCGGCTAGTTCTGAGACAGCGGCAGCGGGGGGCCTGGTTCGGCATGGGTTCGGCCGCAAGCACATCATCCTCATCCTGGCCGGCACCCTCACGGTGGCGATGCTGTGCTGGCAAGGCTTTCACATCTACCAGTCGTATCAAGCGGTGGCCCACAAGGAGTCGGGCAAGTGTGCCACCAAACTCGTCGAGGAGGTCTACTTCGCCGCCACCCTCCACGGCAACCAGCTCGAAGACCTCGAACACGGAATAAGTGCGGCCGCCCCGACGGTCTTGCCCGGCGGCGTGGTGGACTGGTCTGAACGGTTCGCCCAATCCGGAGCCGACCTCGAAGAACGGGTCGATTCGGCGTGCGACGAGATCGGCGGGACTCTGCTCCTGGCGGTTCGTCGAGTCGATTCGGCCCGCTTGGGGATCGGTGCCCACGTGGATTCCCTCGTTGGTTCGCTCGTCACCGAAGATCTGGAAGGCGCGCAGGCTCTCCTCAGCAACCCCGCCTATGGCGCCGACCGGGCCGAATACACGGCATCCGTCGACAGCCTGGTTTCCGAGACCCGCAAGCACCTCGAAGTTCAGCTCGGCGTGGAGCGCCGCAGCGAACTCACGTCGGTGAGCGTTGCCTTCGGGATCTTTGCCCTCGCTCTGGGAGCGTGGGCGCTTTTCTTGCGACGGATTCGCAGCGATCAGCTGTTGTTGGCCGCCGAGGAGCGGCAAAGACGCGAGGCCGAGGAGGATCTGCTGCAGGCCCAGAAGCTGGACGCGATGGGGACAATGGCCGGCGAAATCGCCCACGATTTCAACAACCTGATCACCGCGATATGGGGCTCGGCGACGGCGGCCCGCGACTACCTCGCCGAAGGCCATCCGGCCCTCGTGCCGATCCGCCGGATTGAACAGGCATCCGAGCAAGCCAACGACGTTGTCAGCGGCCTGCTCGCCTTCGGGCGGCGGGCCCCGGCGCGCCTCGAACCGGTGGAACTCGGGACCATGGTCTGGGAGACGGGGTCGCTGCTGCACAGCATGATGCCGGATTCGGTGGAACTGGTGATCGAGGGCGCCCCGGGCGACTGCCGGTGGGTGATGGCGGACCGCACCCAATTGCAGCAAGTCCTGATCAACATCGTGCTCAACGGTCGCGACGCCACGCCGGAGGGCGGCCGTCTGACCGTTCGCACTCGATGCGTCGCCGTCCCGGACGACGAGTCACCTCGCGTCTGCCTCGAAGTGATCGACACCGGTCATGGCATGACCGCCGAGGTTCAGGCCCACATCTTCGAGCCGTTCTTCAGCACCCATCAGGAGAGTGGACAGGGAACGGGATTGGGACTGGCCATCGCTCACGGCATCGTCGCCAGCCACGGCGGCACGATCCGCGTCGATTCAACTCCGGGAAAGGGCACTCGATTTGCCGTGGCACTGCCGGCGATCGAACCGCCGGACGAGGTAGATCTGACAGTCGACGGCGCACCCCCGGCGGCTCGAGCCGGCGGCGCGACGATTCTGCTGACGGAGGATCACCGGCACGTACGCGAGATCATGGCCGAAAGCCTGGAGAGCGCCGGCTACGAGGTCGTGCAAGCCGAATCGGGCGAGCAGTTGTTGGACACGTTCGCGGCCGGGTCTCAACTATTCGATTTGTTGATCGTCGACCTCGACATCCCGGGGCCCAACGGCCTCGAGTGCCTCGAACAACTCCGCTCACGAGGGGTGCGGACCCCGGCAGTCCTCGTGACCGGCACCGGGGCGACCGGTCTCGAAGAACAAGTGGGATCAGAGACCCGCGTGTTGCGCAAGCCGTTCCCGATGCTGCAATTGCAGGAAGCGGTTGCCGAAGCCACCCGGGGCGAACCCGCCGGACAAGAGCGTGCCTGAGCCGATCACCGTCTTGCTGGCTGATGACCACACTCTCCTGCGCGACATGCTGCGAGTGACTCTTACCGCCGAGGGTATGCACGTCGTGGCCGACGTCGGTTCGGGAGAAGCGGCTGAGGCGATGTGCCAGTCGATGCGGCCCGACGTTGCAGTGCTGGATATTGACATGCCCGGCAAGTCGATCTTCGAGGTGACGCGAGCTATCCGGCAAACCTCCCCCGACACCCGGGTCATCTTCCTCAGCGCCTTCGTCCACGACCAGTACATCGAAGATGCCCTCGCCGTGGAGGCCAGCGCCTATTTGACGAAAGCGGAACCTCCCGGCGTCCTGGTCGCGGCGATTCGGAAAGCCGTCGGAGGTGCCACCAGCTTCTCCTCCGCGGTCGTCAACCGTATGGTCATCGGCGAATCCGGGGCCCGGCTCGCCGGCCATCACGCCAGAATCGAAACGCTGACCGAAAGGGAGCGAGAGGTCCTGCGCTACGTCGCCCAGGGCCTCCAGCAGAAGCAGATCGCAGCACGTGCCGATATCAGCATCAAGACGGTTCAGCACCACATCATGCACCTGATGGACAAACTCGCCATTCACGACCGGGTCGACCTCGCCCGCTTCGCCATCCGCGAAGGCCTCGTAGAGCCCTGAGGCCCCGACGCCGAATCAGGGTTTGATGAATACCTTGCCGTTGGGTTTGGCCAGTTCGGCCGGCAGTCTCGTCATGGCTTCTTCGAGCGACAGGACGGCGGTCACGTCGGTCTTCCATTCGCCGGTGGCGAAGCGCTTCTGGGCGGTTTCGATGGCCGCAACCTTGTCTGCCATCGGAGTTTCTTGCATCCAGCGCACCAGCCAGAAACCTTCGATCCGCTTCATCATGAAGATGAGCTGGCCGGGTTCGAGCAGCGTGGGGAGCTCGGTGTCGAGCTTGCCGTAGACAATCCAGCGGGCGTGCGGCCCCATGGCGGCAAACACGTTGGAGCTGACCTGATTGGCGACGGCATCGAGGAACACGCGTGGTTTCTCTGCCGCCAGCACGGCCCTCAGTTGCTGGTCGAAGTCGCCACCCTCGCTGTTGAGCACGTGAGCGGCCCCCAGCGCCTCGAGCGGTTAGATCTGGCTATCGCGGCGGACGATGGCGATCGGCCGGTAGTCCTCGTCTGCGGCGGCGCCGATCATCAGCTTGGAGAGTTGGCTGGCTCCCGCGGAGAAGATGAAGGCTGGGGACTCCTCCTGCTTGACGATGCCGAACATGGCAAGTGCGGTGAGCGGATTGACGATCATGGCGGCGCCGTCTTCGTCGCGGACGCTGTCGATGAGGGGGATGCAGGTGGCGGCGTCGGCAATGGAGTACTGACTCCACGCACCGGGAGCACCCGCCCGGGCGACAAATGCGACCCGCTCACCTACATGGCCATCCGCGAGGGAACCACCCCCCGAGGCAACTACCTCGCCGACACCCTCGAACCCGGCGGCGTTGCCCTGGATGCGGGGCTGGCCGTACAGGCCCTGGATGAACATCTCATCGGATGGGTTGACCGACGCCAGGGCCACCTTGATGCGGACTTGTCCCTCGCCGGGTTCGGGCACCGGCAGCTCGCCCAACTGGACGAACGTTTCCATCGAGCGCAGCGCGATGTCCTCGGGACGTTCAGTGGCATAACCGTCACCCTGGAGGACGAGTGCCTTCATCGTGTCGGCCATTGCAGTTCTGCTCCTGGTTGGGCGGGCGAATGCAGAGTCTAACAACCGGGTCCGGCGGCACTCCGGGAGCAACATCGAATCCGCGCTCACGATGTTCGTTGCATTCACGAGTAAACACAGAGACAGCCGATCTGCATCGCATAGTCTGGAGCCGATGGCGAAGCGCGATGACTGGCTCGACCGATTGAACGCCGACCCGCGGCCGTGGCTGCTGGACGAGTCAACGCCCGCGGTTCGGGCCGCCGCCCTCGTTCGGCTGGAACGTCGGCCGATCTCTGACCCGGACGTAGTCGCCGCTCGCGATCAGGCGATGCGAGTCGATCCGATCAAGTCCATCCTCGAAGCGCAAGACCCGGCCGGGTGGTGGGTGAAGCCGGGGCCGGGTTATGCCCCGAAATACTCGGGCACCGTGTGGAACTTCATGTTCCTCGAGCAACTCGGCGCCGATCCAGCGCATGAGCAGATCCGGGCGGCTGCCGAATACGTGCTGCGGGCGACGCCCACCGCGGTCGGCGGCCTGGGGTGCTCCGGCTCGCACATCGAGCGCCCCCCTCCCCCGTCATCGGTGCTGCACTGTCTGAACGGGAACCTGCTGCGGGCACTGATCCGGTTCGGGTACTACGACGACCCGAGGGTGAAAGCGGCGGTGGACTGGGAGGCTCGGGCAATAACCGGCGAGGGCATGGAGCTCTGGTATACCTCGCGGACAAGCGGCCCCGGCTTCGAGTGCGGCGTCAACGACGGGCGGCCTTGCGCGTGGGGCGCGGTGAAGGCAATGCGGGGCCTGGCGGCGATCCCGCCGCGACGTCGGACCGCACTGGTCAAGAGGGCCCTCGGGGTCGGCGTCGAGTTCCTATTCTCCCGCGATCCCAGCGTTGCCGACTACCCGATGCCGGAGGGCGACACCCAACCTTCCCGACTGTGGTTCAAGCTGGGATTCCCCTCCGGGTACCCGGCCGACGTGCTCCAGGTGCTCGAGGTGTTGACTGAACTGGGCCACGCCCGTGATGCCAGGCTCCGGCCGGCGCTCTCGTGGCTGTTGACCCAGCAGGACGAGCACGGGAGATGGCGAAACCGCTACTCCTACAGCCGCAAGACAACGGTCGGCATCGAAAAGCAGGGCGAACCGTCCAAGTGGGTCACGCTGCGAGCCTGCGAGGTGCTGGCGGCAGCAGGGTGAAGTAGCTCGAATCGGGATTGGCTCGAACTCAGAACCCCAGGCGATCCAGCATCGGATCGCGGCGTTGCCAGTCCTTTTCGACCTTGACCCGCAACTCGAGGAAGACCTTGGCACCGAAGAGGCGTTCGAGATCGGCACGGGCCTCGGTGCCGACGGCGGAGAGCATCGCACCACCCTTGCCGATCACCATGCCTTTCTGGGACGTTCGTTCGACGTAGACAGTCGCTTCGACATGGACGAGACCGTCATCGCGGGTCGTCATGTCGGCCACCACTACCGCCAGGCTGTGCGGCAGTTCCTCACGGAGTCGCCCGAGGAATTTCTCGCGGACGAGCTCGGCGGCAAACAGCGCCTCCGGCTGGTCGGACACCGCATCCGGCGGAAAGAAGAAGTGGCCCTCGGGCAAGAAAGGCTCCAGCTCGGAAACCAGAGTGTCGACACCGTCGCCCGTGCGAGCCGAGATCGGAACGTAGGCCGCGAAGTCCCAGACCGACGCCTCCGCCAGCTGGGAACCGATCTGATCGGGCCTGGCAATATCCACTTTGTTGACGGCGACAACGACCGGCGCTTTGGCCTCTCCGAGACGTTCGGCGATCAACCGATCCCCCGGCCCCACCGGAGCCCGGGCATCGAGCACAAAGAGCACTGCGTCGGCTTCGGCCAGCGACCCGTAGACCAGCTTGTTGAGTCGTTCCCCAAGAGCCGTCCGGGGTTTGTGGAGGCCCGGGGTATCAACGAAGACGTACTGTGAATCGCCCCGCGTGAGCACTCCGCGGATCGTGTTGCGGGTCGTTTGGGGACGAGATGACGTGATCGCCACCTTCTCCCCCACCAGGCTGTTGACGAGAGTCGACTTGCCGACGTTGGGCCGCCCCACGACGGAGATGAAGCCCGACTTCACCTGCTGTGAACCCGGACCCGGGAGACGCGCCGGCCCTGCACCCGGTCCGCAGTGAAGACATGCTCCTCGAGTTCGAACGCCTCGCCCTCCTTGGGCACCCGCCCCGCCAAGCCGAGGATCAACCCGCCGACGGTATCCCATTCCTCGTCGGGCAGCTCGGCACCGATCAGCTGACCCAGCTCGTCGATGCCGAGGCGGGCATCGATGAGGTACGAGCCCTCTCCCAGGGCCGTAACCATCGGCACCTCGTCGTCGTACTCGTCGGCAATCTCACCGACGAGCTCCTCGAGCAGATCCTCGATGGTCACCAGGCCCGCGGTGCCGCCGAACTCGTCGACAACGATGGCAAGGTGCACCTGGCTGGCCTGCATCTCGCGCAACAGCTCGGAGACTCGTTTCGTCTCCGGAACGAAGTAGGCGGACCGCATGAGGTCGCTGACGAGAGTGGATTCCTCGCCGCCCTCGTCCATCAGCGTCAAGAGGTCGCGGGCATACAGCACGCCCTCGACGTTGTCGATCCCGTCGCCGAGCACCGGTATCCGGCTGCGGCCGGCTTCCAGGATCAGATCGAGAGCGCTTTCGGCAGTGGCGGTAGCAGTGAGGGTGATCATGTCGATCCGGGGCACCAGCACCTCGCGAACCAGCGTGTCGGTGAAGTCGAGCACCGACGAGATCAGCTCCTTTTCTTGCACGTCGTCGGCGTCATCCTCTTCCTCGACGATGTCCTCGTCGAGATCGCTGATGAGGTCGGTGGCGGCATGGCCAAGAGCGATGGCCGGCCGTAGCAGCCAGGCGAACGTATAGGCCAGGGTGGCGGGGCGGCTCCGCCCGTAACTCCTGGGCAGCAGGTCGCCAATGAGCACGAACAGCGCACCGAGGCTGACCAGCGCAATGGCAAGAGAGAAGCCCCCGGACAGCCTGCTCAACGCCCACGTGGCTGGTATCGCCGCCGAGACCAACAAACCAGTGTGAATCATGCCGAGGGCGGGTTGGACCTGTGGTCGTTCCTCGAGAAGCTCGGCAACCTTGACGGCGCGCCCGTCACCGTCGGCGGCGTCGTGAACGGCGTCGGCGCGCGGGGTGCGAACCAGGGAGGCGCCGGCCGCCCGGATCACGCCGGTGACGAGCACGATCACTGCGGCAACCGCCAAGGCAACTCCCGTCACGGGCGCGTCCTCCCAACGGTGGCGAGCAGGTCCCTCTCACGTTGTTCCATCTGCTCGGCCTCGCGGTCAACTGTGTGGTCGTAGCCGAGCAGATGCAGCAATCCGTGGACCACCATCAATGCCATCTCGTCGAAGAAGGATACCTCCGCGGCGACGGCGTTGGCGGCGACCACCTCGGGGCAGATGAAGACGTCGCCGATGTTGGTCGGCGGCCCGCCCGCGGGCGCGGCCGGCGCCGCTCCCGGCGTGAGTGGTTCGAGCGGGAACGCCAGCACATCGGTGGGCCCGACTCTCCCCAGGTGGGTGCTGTTGAGTGCGGCCATCGACGGCTCGTCGATCAGGGTGATGGCCACCTCGATATCCCCCTCCAAACCTTCGGCGGCGAGGGTGGCCGCGGCCAGCGGCTCGAGATCGGCAATATCGACTGGGGACGATAAGGATGGTTCGTCTCTGTCGTCGCGAAACTCGATCCTCATTGGCCCTCGACGGCGGTGCCCGGAAACCCGGGATAGGGAATGCGGGTGTGGTAGTACCCGATCAGAGCGTCGACCAGGGCCCGCTTGACCCGGGTGAGATCGCCAAACGTCAGATCGGATTCGTCGAGCTGCCCATCTTCCAGCTTTTCGCCGACGACCGAGTCGACCATCTTGACGAGACTCGCGGCCGTGGGGTCTTCATGCTGGGCGAGGGAGCGGGCGGCACCCTCGACGGCGTCCGAGATCATCAGAATCGCCATCTCCTTGCGCCTCGGCTTGGCGCCGTGGTGGCGGTAGTCGTCGGGGTCGACCGTCGCATCGTTCTCGAGCGCCCGGTGGTAGAAGTAACGCATCAGCCCGGTGCCGTGGTGCATGCGGATGCCGTCGGCGACGGTGTCGGGAATGCGCAGCTGCCTGGCGAGTCGCTCGCCGTCGATCACGTGGTGCCGGATGATGTTGGCGGATTCGATCGGGTGGATCTCATCGTGGGGATTGCTCACGCCGAACTGATTCTCGATGAAGTATTGGGGGTTCTCGGTCTTGCCGAGGTCGTGGTAGTAGGCCGCCGCCTGAGCCAGCAGTGGCTGGGCGCCGATGGCGCGCGCCGCCTTGCCGGCCAGGGTGCCGACGAGGATCGAATGGTTGAACGTTCCCGGCGCCTTCTCCTCGAGCAGACGGAGCCCGGGATGGTTGCGGTCGGTGAGATCGAGCAGCGTCAGCGTCGTCGTCATACGAAACAGGTTCTCGAGGAACGAAAGCAGTCCCTGGGCAACCAGGCCGCCGACTACGCCACCGGCGACTGCGAAAGCTGCCGCGGGGAGGGCGGTGGCCGCATCGGAGAAGAGCCACGCAGCCGACGCCGCCAGCGGAGCCAGCACGAGCGCCGACAGACCGACGGCGACCCGCAACTCCCGTCGACTCGAAACGGCCGAGACGAAGGCCACCGGCACCACCGTGGCGCCGGCCGCGAAAATCGTCAGTGCCGGATCGGCCGTAGAGATCGCGGTGAAGGTGGCAACCGGTATCGCCAGCAGGAGAGCCGTCCTCGGGTCGTAGAGGATCGCCCCCATGTAGCCGAACATCACGGCCGGCAAGATGTAGGCAATGGCCATGTTGTCTTCCGTGACAACGATCTCCGGGATTCGGGTTGCCGCTGCGGCGAGCACGAGCAGTATCCCCAGCAATGCGAAGTGGCGGGGCTGGGACCACAGATTGGGAGCAACCCGCCACAGGAAGAATGCCGCCAGCAGCACGGCCATACCCCCCAGTGCCACGATGGCCCTGCGCGAGGTCGTGGCTTCCGGTTCCAGAAGGCCCAGCTGGTTGATGGCGTCGAGCTGGACGGCCGTCACGTTGCTTGCCTCCGCGACAATGACCTGCCCGGCGAAGTACTGCACTTTCTCCTCGGGCACTGCGAGCGCGGCATTGTCCTTGGCGGCGGCGGTGGCCTGCGGGTCCGGGAAGTAATTGGCAAGCAGGTTGTCGGCGACGATGTTGGCGATGGCCCGGCGCACAGCCGGGAGCTCCTCCGGTGTCAGCCCAGGAGCAAAGATGAAGGGCGGCTGGCCCACCAAGCGGTCTTTGATCTCCGGAACATCTCCACCTTTGATCTCTTGCTCCATCTGAGCTCGCGCCAGTTCGATTACTTCGGTTTCGAGGTCCGGAAAGACCTCCCGCTCGCCGTTTTCACGGCGCGCCACATCGAGGTTGAACTGCTCGACGAAAACCGTCAGGTCATCGGCGTAGGAGGGGTATTGCTGCTGGAGGTCCGCGAGCTGGTCTTCGATCTCACGCAAGGGGAGTGTCGTCGTGGTGGTCGGTGGCTCGGTCGTCGTGGTCGTCGTCGTCGTTGAGCTGGTCGTAGTCGTCTCTTCGCCCTCTCCCGGCGTTTCCGTCGTGCTCGGCGGTGCGCTGGTGGTGGGATCGACCGGCGGGGCCGTCTCCACCGGGGGCGCCGTCTCCACCGGAGGCTCGCCTCCCGGCTCGGGCGGTGGGGGCGGCTCGGAACGATCGAATGCATTCAAGGCAATCGAGCCGAGAAGCGTCTTGAGGTTGGTTTCGACGTCGCGTCTGACCGTTGGGTCGATCGTGAAAACCTCCGGCGTGTTGAGCCGGGCCGCGTTCTGGAGCTGCGCCGTCGCCGCGGCGTCGGTGACTTCGATAGCGCTCGGCGCGATGAACGTCTCCGGTGCCACGTCGCCGGCAGAGAGCTCGATGGTCGGCTTCGTAGTCGCCCGCCCGACCAGCAGCACCAGCGAAACGAAAACGATGGTCACTGCAATAACGAGCACATTGAGCGCGATCGGATACCGCTTGGCTAGTCCGCTCATCGGTTCGCCTGCTTGGCGTCGAACTCGGCGTAGGCGTCGACTATGGCTGCTACGAGGCGATGGCGCACCACATCTTTGGCTCCGAGCATGGAGAAGCCGACGTCGTCGACCTTGCGCAGAATGCGCTGTACGACTCGCAGCCCACTCGAGCGGCCTTCCGCCAGGTCCGTCTGCGTTATGTCGCCGGTGATGACCATCTTCGAATTGAACCCGAGCCTCGTCAGGAACATCTTCATCTGTTCGGGTGACGTATTTTGGGCCTCATCGAGAACTACGAAAGCATCGTTCAGCGTGCGCCCGCGCATATAGGCCAGCGGAGCGATCTCGATCGTCCCTCTCTCGATGAGCCGGGCGGTCTCCTCGGGCCCCAACATCTCGTAAAGGGCGTCATAGAGCGGGCGCAGGTACGGGTCGACCTTGGCGCTCAGGTCACCGGGGAGGAACCCGAGCCGCTCCCCGGCCTCAACGGCGGGGCGGCTCAATATGATGCGCCGCACGGCACCGGCAACCAGGGACTCGACTGCGCAGGCCATCGCCAGATAAGTCTTGCCCGTACCGGCGGGGCCGATCCCGAACACGAGGGTCTTGTCGCGGATCGAATCGACGTACTTCTTCTGACCGTGGGTCTTCGGTCGGACGATCTTGCCCCGGCCCACTCGGATCCCGTCCGTGAACACGCCCGAGGGTGAAGGAACCGCGCTCTGTACCATCTCGATCACGCGGGCCACGCGGTCCTCATCGAGTTGCTGGCCTTCCTGGACCACGATCAGCAGCTCATCGAGGGCGGTTCTGGCGTCGTCGATGGCTTGCTCCGGACCGCTGATATCGAACTCGTTGCCGCGCGCCACGATCCGCACGTCGGGAAAGGCGCCCTGGACCTGGCGGAGGAACACGTCGCGGTCGCCGAGCAGATCGACCATGAGTCGGTTGCTCGGAACCAGGAGCTGTATTCGAGTTGCAGAAGACGTCACGGAATCTCGCTACATAGCGGGTGTGGGAGATATGCGTGGACTACGCACAAAGACAAGGGGGCAGTATACCGGCCCGCGCCCAGCAGGGGGAAACCAGCGCCCCGTTATGGCCCGTCGGCGGCAACTCCGAGATCGGTCAGACGCTCGGCAAATACGGCCTCCGATTGATCCAAGAGCAGTGCCAGTGTCCGCAGATCGTTGCTGCGGATCGTCAACACCTTGCCGTTGAAGTCCTGACGAAGCATCTGAATGCCCCGCAGGAATCTCTCGACCACTATCGAGTCGGGGCCGGATAGCGCCTCGACCCGATTCAAATCGATGGTCAGACCTCCGGCCGGAACCGGGATTGCGCGGGTCTCCGTGTCTTCGGTGGGCAGGAGCTGCCCAACCGGTACTGAGAAGAAGGCGGCAAGCCGATGGAGCCGCGGCAACGACAAACTCCGTTCTCCACGCTCGTACGCTCCGAGGACGGCAGCCTTGAACTCCTGCTCGGAGAGACGCTGTACGTCCTGGAGTGACAAGCCCCTCTGCTTGCGAATCGACCGCAAACGCTTGCCAACCATCTGGTTATAACTAGGCACTTTCGCCCTCCTGCGGCGCCTGATGGAGCCCGACACGCTGCGCGCGTATGTTAATGCGCACCGCGTTCTAGTTATCTTAGTCATAAGAAACGTCTCCCCCCTGTCATTTCGCGGATTTATCGACGATTTCGTCTTCGCTTCGGCGGG
>CAMYJM010000033.1 GCA_947258635.1 uncultured Acidimicrobiaceae bacterium | reverse complement strand
GGTCACCTTGTTCCATCGGCCGATTGACCCTTCGAACCTAAGCCCTGCGGCACCGTCCGCGAGCCAGTTTCCTGAACGGCCATGCTGGCTACCATGCTGTCGATGGACGCCCCTTCCCTCACGGACCTCGTGCCTATCGACGGAATCTGGCGTCGCATGGATGAAGTCGAAAGACGCCTCTTCGAAGTCACGACGACCTCGAACAGTTTCCTCACCGAGATCGCGCAGCATCTGGTGCGCGCCGGCGGCAAGCGGTACCGGCCGCTGCTCGCCCAGGTGGCGGCCGAGCTCGGCCCGAACCCGGACGGCGGCGGCCCGGTCGAGGCGGGAACCGCCGCAGAGTTGGTTCACATCGGGTCGCTCTACCACGACGACGTCATCGACGAGGCCGAGACCCGGCGGGGATCCCCTTCGGTGAACGCCAATTGGGACAACACCGCGGCGATCCTCGGCGGCGACTATCTGTTGGCGAAGGCATCCGAGGTGGCGGCGCCGCTCGGGGAAGAGGCCGTGACGCTGATCGCGCAGACCTACGCCGCTCTGTGCGAGGGCCAGGTGCTCGAGTTGCAGCTCGAGGGGAACTTCGCCCACGGCCCCGCGGAGTACTTCACGGTCATCGGCGGCAAGACGGCGTCGCTGATCCGCACGTCCGCCCGCCTGGGAGCGCTCACCGCTGGAACCGCTCGCGACGATGTCGAAGCCATATCGGAGTGGGCCTGGGAGGTCGGCATCGTCTTCCAAATGGCCGACGACGTGCTGGATCTCGTCGCCAGCGAGGACTTCATCGGCAAGCCGGCCGGGTCGGACCTCAGGGAGGGCACATACACCTTGCCGGTCCTGTATGCCCTCCAGGGCCCGGAAGGTGACGAGATTCGCTCGCTGCTCGCCGACGGCGCCCCGAGCGACACGGGAGTCGTCGACCGCATCATCGGGCTGACCGCCGCCGGGGGTCATGTCGATCGAGTGCTCAACGAAGCCAACGAGCGGCTCCGGGTTGCCGAGAAAGCGTCAGCTCGCCTCCCCGAGTCTGGACTGCGCCCCATCCTGCGCTCCCTGGAGCTCTATCTCACCGACCGCGTCCACGCCGCCCGCGGCTAGGGCAGGTCTCTCCCCCCCGTCGCACGCCGTCAGGCGGGCGACATTTGGGGGGAGTCCGGCCGCCAGGCCGGGAGGGGGGCAGCGGAGACGCGCGACCAGCCCTACTCGGGGCGCATGGTGGGGAAGAGGACCACTTCGCGGATGTGGGCTTTGTCGGTGAGGAGCATGACGAGGCGGTCGACGCCGATACCGAGACCGCCGGTGGGAGGCATGCCGTATTCGAGGGCCCGCACGTAGTCCTCGTCGATCTCCTGGGCCTCATCGTCGCCGGCGGCCTTGGCGGCGGTCTGTTGTTCGAAGCGGCGCCGCTGATCGAGAGGCTCGTTGAGCTCGGAGAAGGCGTTGCCGTACTCGGAACCGGCGATGAACAGCTCCCAGCGCTCCGTGACATTGGGATCATCCCGATGCCGGCGAGCCAGCGGCGAGGTCTCGACGGGGTGGTGGGTTACGTATACGGGCTCCCAGATCGAGGCCTGAACCCGGCGGTCGAACAATTCCTCGATGATCTTGCCGTGTCCCCAATGGGCCTCCGGCTCGACGCCGTTGCTCTGCGCCAGGGCCACCGCGTCCTGAAGCGACAGATCGAACGACATCGTCCCGTCGATGGCGTCGTTCACGAGACCGAGCATCGGGGCTCGCGGGTAAGGAGGGGTGAGATCGAGCGACCGGCCCTGATAGCGCAGCACTGCCGAGCCGGTGACTTCCGTGGCGATCGTGGCGAACATCTCCTCCACCATGCGGGCGATGTCGTCGTAATCGGCGAGCGCCTCGTAGGACTCGAGCATCGTGAACTCGGGCATATGGGTGGCATCGATGCCCTCGTTGCGGAAGATCTTGCCGACTTCGAATACCTTCTCCAGGCCGCCGACGATGAGCCGCTTGAGATAGAGCTCGGTGGCGATGCGCAAGTACATGTCTAGGTCGAGAGCGTTGTGGTGGGTGGCAAACGGGCGGGCCATCGCTCCGGTGGCCTGGTTGAGCAGCACCGGCGTCTCCACCTCGATGTAGCCGCGAGCCTCGAATTCACGACGAAACAGCGACACCACCTTGGCCCGGGCCAGTGCCACGTCGCGGGCCTCCTGGTTGACCATCAGATCGACGTAACGTTGCCGGGATCGTGCCTCGACATCGGTCAGTCCGTGGAACTTGTCCGGCAGGGGCCGCAGCGCTTTCGCCAGCAACTCGAATGTGCCGATGCGCACCGAAAGCTCCCCTTTGCGAGTGACGACCACCTCGCCGGTCGCCCCAATCCAGTCGCCCATGTCGAGGTCGGCGAACGCCGCGAAGCCCGCATCGCCGAGCACCCGCTTGTCGACAAACAGCTGGACGGTCCCCGATACGTCCGACAGGACGGCGAAAGTCAGCTTTCCCATCGCCCGGATGTTGCGGAGGCGACCGGCCACGGTGACCGACTCCCCGGTCTCCGTCCCCGGCTCGAGACGGTCGTACGAGTCGTGCAACTCGCCGGCGAGGTGGGATCGCTCGAAGCGGTACGGGTAGCCGGGGCCCCGCAGAGTCGCCTGGTGCTTGGCCAGGCGGCTCGCCGTCAGCGGATGGGCGGCCAGATCGATTCCATCGTCGAGAGCTGCGTCGGGTGAGTCGATCGAGTCTTCGTCGCTCACGCCTCTCTCCGGTTCATGTCGTAGATCATGCGCAGCCCGTCGAGGGTCAAGAACTCGTCGATGGTCGAAACGCTGGTGCAGTGCGGCACGACTGTTGCGGCCAGCCCGCCGGTAGCGATCCGGGTGACATCGCCACCGACCTCGGCGGCGATGCGTTCCATTATCCCGTCCACGAGCCCGGCATGGCCGTAAAGGGCGCCCGATTGGATGGCTTCCACGGTGCCCTTGCCGATGGCGGCCCGGGGCGGCGTGAACTCCACGCGGCGCAAGGCCGCGGTCCCGGAGATGAGTGCGTTCGTAGAGATCACCAGACCCGGCGCAATGGACCCGCCCAGGTAGTCACCATCGGGGCCGACGACGTCGAAGTTCGTCGAAGTCCCGAAATCGACGACGATGCAGGGCGGCCCGTATCGCTCCCGCGACGCCACCGCGTTCACCACGCGATCTGCGCCCACCTCGCCGGGATTGTCGATGTTGATGATCATGCCGGTCTTGATGCCGGCGCCGACGACGACGACATCACCCGATGTGATCTCGGCGGCGACGGCGGAGAATGCCGTGGTCATAGCCGGGACCACCGACGAGATGGCGACGCCCGAGTCGTCATCCCCGCGAAGATCTTCCAACTCGAGCAGGCTGCGCAGCCAGATCTCCAGCTCGTCGTCGGTGCGTTCTGGCGCGGTCGTCAGTCGCCAGTGGGCGACCAGCCGCTCACCGTCGTAGAGGCCCATTGCGGTATTGGTATTGCCGATGTCGGCTGCGAGCAGCATTGCGACCGTCTTTCTCCTACCGCGATTCCGGGGACTCCGTGGGTCGTGATTCTACGCGGCGCTCCCAATGCCGAGCGGCAAAGGCCTGGTGACTCCTCACCCGACCAGCCAGTCGACCAACCACCACAACCCGAGGGCGGCCGCTGCGGTGAAGGCAATGGCTGCCAGTGTGAGCGCGCGCTGGCCGGCCGGGACGAGCTCGCGGACCTCTTGATCGGCCACCGCCGGCAGAAACGTCGCCACCGGGGTCCCATCGGGCAGCGTCGCCTGCGGCCACACGGCCAGCAGCGGCTCGAGCACGAACCGGCGCTCGTGGAGCCGGGGATGGGGCACCTTCAGCCCGTCCTCCTCGATCGTCTCGTTGCCGTCGAGCAGGATATCGAGATCGAGGGTGCGCGGGCCCCAACGCTGGCGCCGCTCCCGGCCGTGGGTGGACTCGATGCGCAGACACTCGTCGAGCAGAGCCCGTGCCGAGAGGTTGCTGTCGAGCGCCACTGCGGCGTTGAGGTAGGGGCCCTGCTCGGGCCCCCCCACCGGGGCCGTCTCGTAAAACGCCGACGCCGCCACCAACTCCCCCAGTCGGCCGAGATCGCGGATCGCCGCGGTGAGGTGGCTCTCTCGATCGCCGAGATTCGACCCGAGGCCGATCACGACGCGGACGGTCATCGGGCTAAGTACGAGCCGACTGGTCGGTGATCAGCCGGCGCCCTTCGGGTCCTATTGGCCGGCCGGCGATTTCCTGGATGACCGAAGTGGCAATGATCTTGTCCTCGATCAGTCTGGCGTGCACGAGGTAGCCGCCCAGCAAGCCGATGACCGTGTCATCAATTAGATCGCGGTGTACCAACACGGTGGCTCCCGGCGGGTTGAGCGCCTCGTCGAACTTGGCCAGGATCGCCGGGACGTCCTTCGGCTCGACCTCGCCATCGAGGGGGACGTGGATGAACCGCAACCCGGCGGCTTCATAGGCCTGCTGGTTCTGATTGCTCGCTAGCAGGGACAGGACCGCATTGAAGCCCCGGTCGGCCATCCAGACGATCTCTTCTTCCCGCCGCACCCGCCGATGCTGGAATCCGTAGCCGCCGATACGCTCGCAGACGGCGAGCCGGCCATGGATCACCCATCTGAAGCCACGCGGCTCAAGTCCTGCCAATGCCCCTGCCTTCCAACTGGCCCCGCACGATAGCGTCCGTCGTGCGAGCCACCTGCAGCGCTCCCGCCACATCGTGTACCCGCACCGCAGCGGCGCCTCCCAGTATGGCCGCCGAAACCGTTGCCCCTGTTGCGAAATCGCGCTCGGCGGGCCCAGTCGCCAAACCGGCCGCATCCAGAATGGATCCCAAGAAAGCCTTCCGGCTCGCCCCGATCAGCACGGGAAAGCCGATATCTACGAATCGGGACACGTTGTTGAGCAGGTCCAAGTTCTGGAGGTGTGATTTACCGAAGCCGATCCCCGGATCGAGGCAGATGCGGCGACGATCGATTCCGCCATCGATCGCCAGATCGGCCCGCTTCTCGAGGTAAACGGCCACGTCTTCGACCACGTCGTCGTAGGTGGTGTCGGCCTGCATCGTCCGCGGCTCACCTCGCATGTGCATGATCACGACCCCGACCTCGAGACCGGCCACCACCTCGACCATCGCCGGGTCACGCAACCCACCGACGTCGTTGACGATCTCGGCGCCCGCGGCCACAGCCGCGGCGGCGACAGACGGTTTCATGGTGTCGATGGACACGATCGCCCCGGCGGCCACCAGCTCGGCCACTACAGTCGCCACCCGCTCGATCTCGTCCCGAGAATCGACGGGGTCGGCGCCCGGCCGGGTGGACTCGCCGCCGACGTCGACGATGTCGGCACCGGCACGCAGCATTTCGGTCCCCCGCGCTATCGCGGCAGCCTCGTCGAGAGCGAGACCACCGTCCGAAAACGAGTCGGGAGTGACGTTGAGCACACCCATGACCAGAGTGTGCGCCGCGGTCGACAACATCGATTCGCGCAGCCGCCACTCCACCGGGGCAAGGGGCGCGATGTCCGAAAGAGCCAGCGTGCAGTCCTAGCTCGGCGGATCGTCCGGGGGCTGCGCCGCGACCAGCGTGCCGTCGGCGAGCACCTGGCTCTCGGGGGCTCGGATGCGGAGGGCTCCCGAGTCGGCGTGCTCCCACTTGGGAACGTCGTGGAATGCCTCGGCCAGCTCGTCCGGGCCCAGCGTTTCTTTGTCGAGCAGCATCTCGGCCACCCGATGCAGCCCATCGATATGGGTGACCAGGATCTCCCGGGCCTCCTCACGGGCCTGGAAGATGAGCTCGCGCACCTCTTCGTCGATGAGGGAAGCGACGTCGTTCGAATAATCCTGGCCGTGGGTGTAGTCGCGACCCAAGAACACTTCGCCCTGGGCGGTGCCATAGCGCATGGGCCCGAGCCGGTCGCTCATTCCGTATTCCATGACCATCGCCTTGGCCAGCTTCGTCGCCTGTTCGATGTCGTTGTGGGCACCCGTCGACGGATCACCGAAGATGATCTCTTCGGCGGCCCGGCCGCCCAGCGCTACGGCGAGACGGTCGACCAGCTCGGTGCGCCGCTGATAATCCCGGTCGGCCTCGGGAAGTGACTTGGTATAGCCACCGGCCCGGCCGCGGGGGATGATCGTGACTTTGTGGACTGGATCGGCATTGGGCAGGGCGAACCCGACCAGGGCGTGGCCACCCTCGTGGTAGGCAGTGAGCTTCTTCTCGTCCTCCGACATGATGTGGCTCTTGCGCTCTGGGCCCGCCAGGATGCGGTCGATCGCCTCTTCCAGCTCGGCCATCCCGATTTCCGTGCGGTCGCGCCGGGCCGACAGGAGGGCGGCCTCGTTGATGAGGTTGGCGAGATCGGCTCCGGTGAAACCGGGCGTCTGGCGAGCCAGAACTTGGAGGTCGATGCCATCGGCGAGGGGTTTGCCCTTGGAGTGCACTTGGAGGATCTGATGGCGCCCCTCCAGGTCGGGCCGGGGAGCCATGATCTGGCGGTCGAACCGTCCGGGACGCAGCAACGCCGGATCGAGGATGTCGGGCCGGTTCGTGGCGGCGATGACGATCACGCCTGCCTTGACATCGAACCCGTCCAGCTCGACGAGCAGCTGGTTGAGCGTCTGCTCACGCTCATCGTGACCGCCGCCCAGCCCGGCCCCGCGGTGGCGACCAACGGCGTCGATCTCGTCGATGAAGACGATCGCCGGGGCGTTCGATTTCGCCTGCTCGAAGAGGTCGCGTACCCGGCTGGCGCCGACGCCGACGAACATCTCCACGAAGTCGGAGCCGGAGATCGAGTAGAACGGCACCCCGGCCTCACCGGCGACGGCCTTGGCCAGCAAGGTCTTGCCGGTGCCGGGAGGGCCAAACAGGAGCACGCCCCGCGGGATCTTGGCTCCCATGGCACGGAACTTGCCCGGGCTCTGCAGGAAGTCCTTTATCTCTTCGAGCTCCTCCACGGCCTCGTCGGCACCTGCGACGTCCTTGAAGGAGACCTTGGGCGAGTCTTTGCTGACCTGCTTGGCACGTGACTTGCCGAATTGCATGACCCGGTTGCCGCCACCCTGCATCTGCATGATGAAGAATATGAAGATCCCGAAGATCAGGAGGTAAGGAAAGATGGTCCCGAGAAACCACTGAAATCCACTCGGATTCTCGGCATCCGTCTCGAACTCGGCGATGCCGGCCGCGAGAATGGCGCGGGTCAGGTCACCCTCGAATTCGTTCGGGTAGCTGAGCCGAAAGGCGTTCTCGGTCGCCCCGTCGGGGAGCGAGGCGTCCGCCACGTACTCTCCGAGGATCTCGTTGGACTTCTCCTTGATCAACACCTTGGCGACTTTGCCGTCGGTCAAAGCCTCCTGGAACTGGGGCAGCGTGAGCTCAACCGGTTCCGTCGAAGTCTGCAGAAGTGAGTTGACCAAGAGCAACGCGGCGAAGCCGAAGGCCACGTAGATCAGCATTGCTCTTGCGGTACGGTTCACGGTACTCCTCGCCAGCATGGAATGCCGGAGGCTTGGGTGTCAATCATCATATTGGTTCTAGCGTGTTATCGGGAGTCGCCGCCACCGCGCTGAGGGGTATGGCATCGGCCGGCAGTGACCCATTTCACGGTTGGAGGTCGGCTTCGTCGACGACACCCACAAACGGCAGGTTGCGGTACAGCTCCCGGTAGTCCAGCCCGAATCCGATCACGAACTCGGGATCTATGTTGAACCCGGTGTATTTGATCTCCATGGGAGGCCGCTCCACGCCGGTCTTGACCAGCAATGCCGCCAGGCTCAGCGATGCCGGGTTGCGGACCCGCAAGTTCTTCATGAGGTAGTGGAGTGTCAGGCCGGAGTCGATGATGTCTTCGACGATGAGGACGTGACGATCCTCTATCTGGGTATCGAGGTCCTTGAGGATGCGCACGACCCCGGATGTCTTGGTCGTGCCGCCGTACGAGGAAACCGCCATGAAGTCGAACTCGACCGACGTGTGGATATGCCGAGCCAGGTCGGCCATGACAATGAACGCCCCTTTGAGGATCCCAACGAGCAGGAGGTTCTTGCCGTCGTAGTCGGCTGTGATCGCTTTGCCCATCTCGGCAAGTTTGGCGTCGATGTCTTCTGCCGTGATCAGCACTCGTGGATTCAAGGCCGGCCCTCTCCCGCCGTCAGCTCGAATACGCCTTCCTCCCCTGCGATCCCCCGTGCCCAGGGGGCGGAGCGAATGCCGACGACGGCGGCGATTCTCCCATGAGCCATGGCTACCGGCCAAGCCGACCGCAACCGCCGCGCCAAACCCGCCTCTGCCATGACGTCGCGTACCGGTTTCGAGCCGGCGGCGATGGCAATGCGCTCCCCCGCGGCCGCCGCCCGCAGCAGGATGTCGGGGCCGACCCGGGCACCGTCCACCAGGCTGGTGCGCCGGACCAGAGCGGCCGGCGCCGCCGCGGCCCTCACCTCGAGATTGCCGAAGCCGGCGGTCCCGGGGAGGGCACACTCGCCCGGCGCCGGACTCGGCACATCACCGGGGTGGGCCACCAACCAGGGTCCCTCCAGCTCGAGGTGCCATCCATCACCAACATCGCGGCGCCCCGTGATGCCGTGGGCAACCTCCAGGGCGGCGGCGATCTCCTCGAAGGTTCCCGCGTGCGGCGGGCGGGCGGCCCGCAGCAGACGCCTCACGAGGCGGCCTCCGACGGCATCTCCAGCGGTAGTGATCAACGGGGCCGGGATCTTAAAGGCCCCCCAGGCGTCCCTCACCATTGGAACCGAGCCGATCCGCGCTTCGATCTCGGCATCGTCGGCGGCGAGGGTGGCGGCCGTGCGGGCGAGCGAATGACGAAACCGCGGGTTGTACTCGGCTTCCAGCTGCGGGATCAGTTTGCGGCGCAGGAGGTTCCGGGTGTGGGTGAGGTCATGGTTGCCGGGATCGTCGACCGTCGGCAGCCTGAGGGCCGCGGCGACCTGGACGATCTCATCGCGCCACAGCCCCAGCAGCGGCCGTCCCACCGGCCGGCGTTCAGCCGCCATCGCCGCCAGGCCTGCGGTGCCGGCCCCCCGCAGCAAATTACCCAGAGTCGTCTCGGCGAGATCGTCGGCATGGTGGCCGGTAATCACGGTCTCATCCGGCTGCCGGGCGGCTTCGAGTGCGGCCCAGCGAGCCGTCCGCGCTTGACCCTCCCACGAGGCGCCCGCGGGCACGATGATGGCAACGACCTCGACGGCGATCCCCAGATGCTCGGCAATCTCGACGGCGGCCGCGACCGACTCGTCGGCGGCCGGGGTTCCGTGATGGACGTGCACGGCCCGCACCCGTCCCTCGGCAAGCCGGCATACAGCCCAGGCGGCGACCGCGGAGTCGGGGCCTCCGCTGAGGGCGACCAGAAGGGGCCCGTCGCCGGGAGGAGCCACTCGGGAGAGCAGCTCGTCCGGTGTCATCCCAACCGCTCCAGCCACAGCACCGGGTTCTTGATCTCGTCGAGGCTGGGTAGGTTGGCCGGGTCCTCCCACGCCTGGTTCAAGGCCGTCCAGCCGGCGTGCCGCTCGACGCCGGCAATGAACTTCGCCCCGTCGTCGTACTGGCGCATCTTCATCTCGAGACCGACGAGCCGCATGAGCATTGCGGTGCGTGGATCCTGGCGGCGCTCTTTGAGAACCTGAGACATCCTCTCCTGGGTGACCAGCTCACGAGCCCCGACCCGGTCCATGACAACGTGGCCGTGGCCCTCGAGCAGCGACATCAGCGCCTGCACTCGGTCGATGACGTCACGCTGCGTCGATGTGGCAAAGATCCCGAACAGCCCCGTCTCGTCCAAGATGGGGTCACCCGATCGGGCTGCGGCCACCAGCTCACCGGTAACGCGGCTCAGCATGCCCTTCTCGGGAATGGAGGCGGCGACCAGCTCGCTGACAAGGCCCAGGAAGTAGTCCTTCATCCACGGCACCCCGAGGAACTGCAAACGATGAGTGGCCTCGTGGAGCGCCACCCAGAAACGGAACTCCTGAGGGCGGAACTCGTGCTGGCGTTCCATCGCCAGGATGTTGGCGCCGACGAACATCACGGTGTCGCCGGCCGATCCGTCGGCGCGCGGCAGGACCAGCTCGTACTGGCCGAGTACCCGGCGGCTCAGCAGCCCGAGGACCGCCCCAAGCTCGGCCGCGGTGACTTTGGCGGCGACCTGGGCGCCGATTCCCTTCTGGGCGGCCAGCCGCTCTTCGGCCGGTTTCACCAGAGCCGAAAAGGAGCCGATGTTCGCCTCGACCCACTCTTTGCGGGAGACGACCGCGACCTCGGCGACACCCGGGGCGTGCAGCCCGGTCTCGGCCTCGACCATGGTGGTAGCGCGCATGACCAGCTGCGGCGCTTGCAGGGCGAGACGGGCTTCGTGGTAGGTGCCGGCGAGCGGGTAGCGTCCCGTCATTCGCGACGCGACGCGGACCGCTCGATCCCAATCGATGGAGCTCATGTGAGCAAGTTAGCCGCCCCCCGGGCTTGGCACCGACGAACCGAGCTGGGAGGCTCACGCCGATAATGCCCGCCAACCGACTCCTTACGATGCTGGCTGCCCTGCTGGCCCTCCTCAGCGGATGCGCCGCCGTGGATGGCGCCGCCCCCTCCCGGGAGGCCGTGGCCGTCGAAGCTGCCGGCTCCATCTCGACCCCGCCGCCGCCGTCTCCCACCACGACGTCCAGCACGCCGACGACCACTACCACCCCAACCTCAACAACAACCACAACAACGACAACGACAACGACAACGACCCTGCCCCCGTTCACTATCGGCTTCGCCGGTGACACCGCCCTGACTCACGGATTGCACGCTCGAGACCCGTTCGGCGAAGTTGCCACAGAGTTGGCGGCTCCCGACGTGATGATCGTCAACCTGGAGACGACGGTGGCCGAATCCAGCGTTGGGGCGGCGATTCAAAAGCGCTTCACGTTCAAATCGCCGCCGGTGACTGGGGAATTGCTGGCGGAGGCCGGAATCGACGTGGCCGCCCTGGCCAACAACCATGCCCTGGACTACGGGCCGGACGCAGTCATCCGCACCATTGAGATCCTCGAGGAGGCGGGCGTCGCCACAGCCGGCACCGGCACGGACGGCAACGAGGCATACGCGGCGCGCCATCTGGACGTGGCGGGCTGGGACCTGGCGATCCTGTCGTTTTCGCGAGTGCCGTGCGAGTCGCCGGAGCCCGGCGAGAGCTACATCGACGAGGTGGCCTGGGCCTGTCCTCAGTTCGAGGAGCGGACGATGGCGGCCGTCAACGCCGCGGCCGGCGCCGACTTCACGGTGGTGATGATCCACTGGGGAATCCAGCGCGACGTGTGCCCGGCTTCCTACCAACGCCGGCTGGCGGCCGCTTGGATCGCGCAGGGGGCCGACGCGGTGGTCGGCAGCCACCCCCACGTCCTGCAGGGCGTCGAGAAGATCGACGGCGCCTGGGTTGTGCACTCGACCGGGAACTTTGCGTTCCCCTCGGCCCGCAACGCCTCCTCGTACACGGCGCTATTCACCTTGACGGTGACGGCAGACGGCGAGGAGCTGGCGGCGACGCCGTTGCGAATCGAGGGTGGTCGTCCAGTCAGAGCCGTCTCATCGCGCCCCGGCATCCTCGAGGACCTCACCAGGCGATCCTTCGGGTACACGTTCGATGAGTCTGGAGCAGCGGTCGCCTCGCCCGGTTCCGGCAACTGTTGAACCTGCGGCCCGAGGCGTCACCGGACCCGTTCGGCGGCCGCCTACTCGGCCACCCGATATTTGGACCGTACCCGAACGCCGTAGAGGCCAATCGATGCGACGACACCGAGCACGCCGAGAATGGCGACCGCCGGAGCCAGGAACTTGGCGGTCCATTGGTCCTCGGCGGCTTCATCCTCGACCGGAGGCGCCAACTGGGCCGGCGCCACTCCACCTTCCGACACCTGGGTCGTCGACGGAGCCTCATGCTCATCCTCCGCCTCGGTGAATGCGACCAGGACCGGTTCGGCAACGCCCGTAGCGGCGGCTGCCGCGGCCGGAGCCGCGATGACTACGAAGAGAGCGGCGAGCAGTAGCGCTTTCATGATGCGGGAGCCTAGATCGCCAGGCCGCAAAGAGGCGAGTTTGCCGGGCGTGCGTCGCTGCGTATCGGTTACCACGTATCCGGCAGCCGGGGCGGCCCCAACAGCGAACCCGGGCGCGGACAACCGCTCTGAGTCATAAGTGATGCGTGATACGTGTTACGCCGAGGCGCCGGGCGCCCTAATTCTCTGCGATGATCCGACCGCGAAGGCGGGGGAACTTCGTCGGAGCATGTGCGTAGCAGTACTCACGTTTGTTGTAGCGCGACAAGGTGGTTTCGCAGTCCTTCTTAGCGCAGGCGCGCGCCTCGTTGACTGCCTTGGGAGCCCTCGAGGCTCCCATGATCCTCTTGCCTTTTAGGACATTCTCAGCCATTAGGCAGGTCTCGTTTCTCCGTGGGAGACGCTTTCGGACGCGTCAGCGCCCGGACTCGTCTCCCGCTTCCTCCCTTAACAACGCATGAAGGCGCTGAATTAGTTCCGCAGAAGGTTCGGTGCGGCCTTTGATGCGAATCATCTCCTTGACCTTCTCTTCGAAATCGTAAGCGCAATCGCAGTGACCGCACCGCCGCAAGTGCCATCGGATCCTCATGCGCCGGAATTGTGACATCTCGCCATCGAGGTAGAAGTAGATCTGCTCCGTAGCTTGTTCGCACGACCGACTCATGAAGCTCTTCCTGTGATGCCGCGTTCCTCCGCTAGGTGCCACAACTTCTTTTGCAGCGCTTTTCTTCCCCGATGGAGTCGCGACATGACGGTTCCGATCGGAATGTCGAGCATCTCGGCGATCTCCCTGTACGCAAACCCTTCCACGTCGGCGAGCAGGACGGGCATCCGGAAGTTCTCGGGCAGCGATTCGAGAGCCTCGATGACG
>CAMYJM010000032.1 GCA_947258635.1 uncultured Acidimicrobiaceae bacterium | reverse complement strand
ATCGCGAACTGGCCAACCCGCTCGGTGCGGTGCAGATGGGTCTCATCTATGTGAATCCCGAAGGCCCCAACGGCAACCCGGATCCGCTGGCCTCGGCCCGTGACATCCGCGAGACGTTCGCCCGGATGGCGATGAACGACGAAGAGACCGTCGCACTCACCGCCGGCGGCCACACCTTCGGCAAAGCCCATGGCGCCGCCCCCGACACCAATCTCGACCCCGAGCCCGAGGGGGCCGATATTGCGCAGCAAGGTCTGGGCTGGAAGAACAACTTCGGCTCGGGTATGGGCGATCACAGCATCACCAGCGGCATCGAAGGCCCGTGGACCCCGAACCCGACTCGGTGGGACAACGGCTACTTCCACATGCTGTTCTCGTATGAGTGGGAGCTCACCGAGAGCCCCGCCGGCGCCAACCAGTGGACGCCGAAGGACGTGAAGGACGAAGACCTGGCACCGATGGCGCACGACCCGTCGAAGACCCAGGTTCCGATGATGACCACCGCCGACATGGCGATGATCACCGACCCGGTGTACAAGGAGATCTCCAAACGCTTCTACGAGAACCCCGACCAGCTTGCCGATGCGTTCGCCCGGGCGTGGTACAAGCTGCTGCATCGCGACATGGGCCCGGCCACGCGCTACCTCGGCCCGTGGGTACCCGATGAGGAGCTCATCTGGCAGGACCCGGTTCCTGCGGTCACTCGCGAGCTGATCGACGATGCCGACGTCGCAGCGCTCAAGGCCAAGATCCTCGACTCCGGCCTCTCGATCTCCGAGCTGGTCTCGACCGCCTGGGCCGCGGCCGCGACCTACCGGGACACCGACAAACGGGGTGGCGCCAATGGAGCGCGCATCCGCCTCTCGCCCCAGGCGGAGTGGGATGTCAACGTGACGTCCGGCGTGGCGCGGGTGCTGGCGACCCTCGAGGAGATCCAGCAGGAGTTCAACGGCTCCCAGGCAGGCGGGAAGATGGTCTCGCTGGCCGACCTGATCGTGCTGGGCGGCTGCGCCGCGGTGGAGTCGGCCGCGCAGGCAGCCGGGCACGACGTGGCGGTGCCCTTCTGGCCGGGGCGGGCCGACGCCACGCAGGAGCAGACCGATGTCGCCTCGTTCGCCGTGCTCGAACCGACCGCAGACGGGTTCCGTAACTATCTGCAAAAGGGCCACCACATGCCGCCGGAGCACATGCTGCTGGAAAAGGCGTTCATGCTGAAGCTTTCCGCCCCCGAGATGACGGCACTCCTCGGCGGCATGCGCGTCCTGGACACCAACGCCGGGCAGCCCGAGCACGGGGTCTTCACCGACCGGCCCGAGAAGCTGACCAACGACTTCTTCGTGAACCTTCTCGACCTCGCGACGGAGTGGAAGGCGACCTCGGCTACCGAGGACGTGTTCGAGGGTCGTAGTCGCCAGACCGGCGAGCTCCGGTGGACCGGCACCCGCGTCGACCTCGTGATCGGCTCGAACTCCGAGCTGCGGGCGATCGCCGAGGTCTACGGGAGCGCCGACGCCGAGGAGAAGTTCGTACATGACTTCGTCGCGGCGTGGGACAAGGTGATGAATCTCGATCGCTTCGACCTGGTGTGAGCCGAGTCGGGTCTCGTTGCGGGTCGTATCAACTGCCCGCGGCGGCAAACCGCCGCAGCTACTGGGTGCGGCGGGGCGCCGGGAGCGACTGGAGAAGGGTGCCCGGCCGGTGGCCGCTGATCGCGAGCTTCGAGCTGGGCGATCAGATCTTGTGGACCTTCCACACCAGCTCGCTGGGCCAGCGCTGAGCCCACTCGGCGTCGACGACGCCCCTGACGCCGCTGGCGTCGTCAGGGGCTCGGGGCTCGAGCAGGTCGTCGATGGCGAACCCTATCTCGCGGAACCGGGCCACCCAGCCCGAGAGGGGGAGGCAGAAGCCGACCCCGCCGGGATCGATCTGGGCCTCGCGCCAGTCGAGCGTGTGCATGCCGAAGTAGGGGCGGACCAACCGGTCGCCGATGTCGGCGCCGTTCTCGGGGGCGCATGCCAGAAGCATCGGATGGTTGCCCAGGAACACCAAACGCCCCCCGGGGCGCAGCAGGGGTGGGCCTCCCGTAGCCAGGCCGCCGGCTCACACCAGATGGCGGCCCCGTACTCGCTGATGGCGAAGTCGAACGACCCGTCGGGGGCGGGCACGTTCTCGGCGTTGCCATGCCAGAGAGCGAGCTCGACGCAGTGCTCGCCGGCGAGGCGGCGGGCGGTGGCCAGCTGGGCCTCCGAGTTGTCGATTGCGCTGACGTTTGCCCCCCGCCGGGCCATCCACGCCGACACGTACGCCGTGCCACAGCCCAGTTCGATGGCGTCGAGGCCGGTCATATCGACCGGGAGCAGCTTCAGCTCGGCCTCCGGGACGCCCCAGATACCCCATTTCGGCTCTTTGCGGGCCCACGCCCGTTCCCCCATGTCTACCCACTCGTGGGCCCACTCGTCCCAGTGGCGACGGTTCTCCGCCAGGTGGTCCGGCAGGGCCCGAGCGGCGTTCGCGGGGTCGGTAACGCTCATGGCGCCAAACCTAGTGAATCTGAGGCTGCTCAACGACGGGAAACGAGGGCCGGTCGGTCACCATCAAGTAGCGGCACCCTCATGACTTCGAGCCGCAGACAAACGGCACATTTCCGAGCTGCTGGTTCGAACTTGGAGTTGACCAGGTTTCCTGGACACTTGATCCCGGGTGTTGTCCCAGGGGAAGAAGGCCAGGTGAGTAGTCACCATGCGTCCGACACTCTCGAGTACAGCAATGGGCCGTCACGGCGCCAGGCGCCGAGCGATGCTGTCCGCGGTGCGGGCGGTGAAGTGACAGAAGAACTCGTCCCCGAACAGGGCGACGTGAACGAGCGCGGTATGCAGCCAGTAGAAGAGCCGCCGTCGCTCATAGCCGGGACGCAACGTCTGACGATCGGCGTACGCCGCGAAGAACGCCTCACGAGGTGTGTCGAACACCTCGAGGTAGGCGAGCTCGAACTCCACGTCCGCGAACTGGAGGTCCGGGTCCAGCAGGCCGGTCAGCCGCCAGCGTCCGTTCTCGCGGCGCACCATCAGGTTGCCATCCCACACGTCTCCATGGACGAGCGTCGGCCTGCCGGGGTCACGGAGCGCCGGTCGGGCGAGGTCGATGGCTTCGTCCACCCTGGCGAGAACGTCGGCGGCCAGCCGCTCGGCGACTGCGGGATGGGCGCGAGCGGCGGCGAGGCGAGCCGCGAAGAGGTCGGCCCACGTCTCCGACGTGTCATCGGTGTCGACGCCACCCCACCCCCTGCCGCGGTGGTCGTGCAATTCGCCCAGTACGTCCGCGAGCTGGACGTCGATGTCGGCCCGTTCGCTCGGCTCGAGGTCGAGACTCTTCAGACAGACGCCCGGGACATCTTCGATGAGCAAGAAGGAATAGGGAATGAGGCGAGCGGAGCTGTCGTGCAGATAGACGCTCGGAACCGGGCACGCGGTCTCGGCACCGAGGTACTCGAGCGCGCGGGCTTCAGCGGCGAAGGTGTCGCCGTCGCGTCCGTGTATCTTGACGACCGCCCGGTGCGGCGGCCGGTCGAACTCCAGCCGGAACACGGAGTTCACGATCCCGCCCTGCAGCGGCACGATCTCCGAGCAGACCACCGGGCCGACCAGCCAGGCATCGAGGAGACGCTCGGCCTGGGCCGTCGTCAGATCAAGATCCGGCTGCAACTCGATCACGGGCTCGCTCGTTGGTCGGGGGACGATGGCAAGGCTAGGCCTCCGGCCGGCTCGCTTGTGACGGGCGGTTTTCGCGCCCCCGAGTACCGTGGGCCGCGCCGAGCTGGAGAACGACACCCGCGAGGGAGAGACGTTTGAGTTCACGACCGGAGGTGCGAACCCTTGGTCTCGACGATCTCAGGCTGATCGCGAACATCGACCGGTCCGAGCACGTCGAGGTCGAGTTCGCGGTTCGCAACGGGAAACTCGTCGAGCGGCCCGTTTCGATGACGGACATCCCGTCTTGGGACCCGGTCGGAACGGGGCCGTACAGCATCGCGGCCCAGATCGCCTTTTGTGAGCCGCTGATCGCGGGTGGGGCTTCGTTTTTCGGCGCCTTCGACGTCGCAGAGGTTCTCGGTCTGGCGGTGGTGGATGTGTCCTTCGAGCCGTCCATCGCCTGGTTGGCATTCCTCTACGTGAGCCGCCCGTTCCGCGGTCGAGGAGTCGCGTCGGCCCTCTGGGACGCTGCCGTCGCTGCCGCGGCGGACGCGAATGCCACATCGGTCTATGTGTCAGCGGTACCGACCGGCTCGGCTGTCGGGTTCTATCTGAGTCGCGGATGTGCGTTGGCGGAACCCGTCCACCCGGTGCTCTACACCAAAGAACCGGACGACATCCATCTCACATGCTCACTCGGATGACCGGCGAAGCCGCCGCACTCACGTTGTGAATCGACACCGTGTCGTGGGCCTCATCGGAGAGAGTGCTCCCTCCGGTAGCGATGGTGTCACGTCGGGTTCTGGCGCCATAGTGCAGAGGGGTCGTGGGATGTGCGTCATGCCTGGCCCAGCTGTGGCGTTTCGAGCCGGGTTGTCCCCCGGTCGCAGATCCGTCGGACCCACACGAGCGCCGCGACGACGCCGGACGGCCTAGCCGGCCAACGTGCCGCCGAAGACCTGCCACGCCAGGATCGACTTGGCGACGAGGCTGAGAATCATGTAAACGCGCTCGCCGTAGAAGTAGTTGGACCACTTTCCGGTTTGGCGGTACTGCAGCCACATGTTGATGGCGAATGTGTTGAAGAACACGAACAGCGATATGAAGATGCCATAGACGAAGCCGGGCGGTTGGGCATCGCTTCCGGGTGAGAACAGATAGACCCCGATGGCGATCCAGGGCACGATGCCGGCGATCGATCCCAGCCAGAACGGGAGCAGCGACCCGCCCGGATCCTCGTACTTCTCCTGAACCGCACCGAAGAAGATCATCGATGCGTTCACCCCGAACAGGGCGATCAACGCCGCGATGTCCAGAATGCCGGTCAGGACTGCGATCAACACGATCATCACCGAGGCGGACAGCGAGTATTCGACCCACCGGTAGTAGTTGCGACCGGCATCGAGCGCCGCCCGGTAGCGCGTGTAGACACCGGGCGAGGCGATCAGCCAGTGGAACCCGGCTGAAAGGAACAAGAAGATAGCCACCCCCCATGCCACCGACAGGTCGAAGAGGACGGTTGGGTCGCCTGCCGGAGTCCCGGGAGGGCCCTCCGGATACGATGCGCCGATTGGCAGCGTGAAGTCCGTGGCAAGGACCAGCACGAGCACAGCCTGCACCGCATGCAACGCCCCCGCGGCAACGTTCCACATCCGCAATCGATAATCCACCTGAGCCACGATCACCTCCTATAGACGGCCAAAGCTCTACGGAGCCGCCGGTGCCACCGGACGACGAGACATATGATCGCATCGTTCTGTCTGCCAAGAAATCTGCCAGCGCGCGAGCTGCCTTGGTCGGAGCTTGGAGGAGGACACCCCTGCTCAGCGCCTGTGTCGGAGGCGGCGAGAGCGAGCAGCCGAGTTGATCGAGGGGCTGCCGGCGGGCACCCCGGAAGTATTTCACCCCATCCAAGACGGCCTTGGCTTCGGACATACGATGACGACGAGAGGAGTTTTTTCATGGCGCGCTACACAGCCTGCGTGCGCACTCAGATGGAACCGGAGGACGCGTTCGCCTACATGGCGGACCTCCGCAACTTCGTCGAATGGGACCCCGGCGTAACTGCGTCGGAGCAGATCCGTGGCGAAGGCCCCAGCATCGATGCCGCTTACGACGTCACCGTCCGCAACGGCGGCCGCGAGATGACGTTGACCTACGCGGTGATCGAGTACGACGCGCCGCGGCGGATGAAGCTGGTCGCCAAGACCCGGCTGTTCCAGTCGATCGACGAGATCGAGATCGTGCCGACCGATGACGGTACGCTCGCCGTTTACGACGCCGAGCTGCGGATGCCATTTCCGCTCTCCCTCGGCGACCGCCTGTTGGCCAAGACTTTCAACGAGATCGGCGACAAGGCCGCCGCCGGCCTGGAGGAAGCCCTCGGCGGGAGTCTCGTGTCGTGAGCTTCGCCTCCATCATCGACAAGGTCGTCGAAGCCCCGGTTGTTACCTCCTTCACCAACGTCGGGTATGTGGTCCGCAGCCGCCTCGACGGCTGGACCGACCTCGACTCATATGACCTCTCCGGGCGGCGGATCGCGATCACGGGACCGACGTCCGGCCTCGGCCTGGCGGCCACCCGGCAGCTCGCCAAGCTCGGCGCCACATTGGTCCTCGTCGCCCGCAACGAGTCGAAGGCCCAGGACCTGCGCGACGACCTGGTGGCCGCTCATGGCAACGACGCAGTCTCGGTGGTCCGCTGCGACATGGCCAACTTTCAAGACGTGCGGGCCGCCGCCAAGCAGATCGCCGGCGAGCAGGAGCAGCTCGATGTACTGATCCACAACGCCGGCTCGTTGCTCAACGAACGGCGCACCACGCCCGACGGTATGGAGTTGACCACGGCGGTGCAGGTGGTCGGCCCATTCCTCATGACCGGACTGCTGCTCGAAAATCTGGCCGCCGGCTCGCGAGTGCTCACGATGTCGTCCGGCGGGATGTATACCGCAGGGCTGACGATCTCGCGCCTCCAGATGGATGAGGCGTCGTACAAGGGCGCCGAGCAATACGCCCGCGTCGATCGAGCACAGGTCACCCTCAACGAGATGTGGGCTGAGCGCACTGCGGGGTCCGGGATCCGATTCCACGCCCTGCACCCAGGCTGGGCCGACACCCCCGGTGTCGAGGAGTCGCTGCCGACCTTCCGCAAGATCGTCGGCCCGTTCCTACGTTCGCCGGCGCAAGGCGCCGACACGCTGGTGTGGCTCGCCGCCGACGACGGCCCACCACTGCAGAGCAACGGCAGGTTCTGGCTCGACCGCCGGATCCGGCCCGTTCACAAGCTGGGTTCGACCCGCCGTACCGACACCAGGGCACGCCGCCGGGAGTTGTGGGACTGGGTAGCCGAAGCCGCCGGCTGGGACCTGGTCTAGGCCCGGCGGGGGGTGGCGACCAAGAGCAGGAAGCGGCGAGGGGCCTCTCAGCCCACCATTCGGCCGTCGAGGAAGTCGCGGCTCCGCTTCAAGACCTCGGTGGTGGAGGCGTGGTCGTAGTCGGGAAGGCTGGAGTCGGTGAACAGGTGAGAGGAGCCCGGGTAGAGGAACAGCTGTGCTCGGGCGGTCTGCCGGACATTGCCCACGAACTCCTCGGCCACACCCGGCTGGCGCCACTCGTCGTTCTCGTTGACGTGGATCTGCACGTCCACTCCGGCCGGCCACGAGTCGCTGAACGTGTTCATCGGCACGTCGCCGTGGTGGTAAAGCAATGCCCCGAGCCCACCAGGTCGGGTCTGCGCCAGCCTGTGCGCGGCGAGCGCCCCGAGCGAGAACCCGGCGTAGACGAGGCGTTCCGGGAGTCCGGCTGCAGCGTCGGCCGCAGCAGTGAGGAACTCGTCGAATCCGAGCGACTCGGCGTGGGCGACCCCTGCCGCGAGGGACTCGAACGTCGCCCCGGCGTACAAGTCAGGGACCGTGACCGTGTGCCCGGCTTCCCGAAGGCGGTCGGCGAAACCGACGACGCCCTCGGTGAGCCCCTGGGCATGATGAAACAGAATCAGATCGGCCATGTCTCCCCGTATCAGGCTTCGTAGTCCCGTAGCTTGGCAGAGCGGCGCGGGTCGCATCGAACGATCGGCGCCGGGTGGGCGCGTCGCCCCTGGAGCCGTCGCCACCGCCGAGATCAGTAGTGGCAGACACCCAGGCTGCACAGGCAAGCAGCCAAAGTAGCCTATGCCGATGCCTTCGAGCCCAGCCAACTCACGGCCGCGGCTGCTCGCAGCGGTCGGTGCTTTATTGCTCGTTGCGAGCGCCTGCACCAATGATGATGCGGCACCCACCACAACCACGACCGTCGCCTCGTCCCCACCGTCCACCACTGCCGCGGCGCCGAGAGACGAGCGCATGGGAGTCGTGCTTTTCGACGTTTCCGAGTTGGTCAAGGACGTCCGGCCGGGCGTAGTGACCGTCACGCGGACCGAGATCAGCATCGGGTTGTTCGGTGGCGCATCGGAGCAACAGTCGGGCACCGGGACCGGCATCGTGTTCGACGAATCGGGCCGGATCCTCACGAACTTCCATGTGATCGCGGGCGCCGAGCGAGTCTTCGTAATTGCCGAGGATGGCGCTCCCCGTCCGGCTCGGGTCATTGGCGGCTTTGCCGGAAGCGACCTTGCCGTCCTTGAAGTCGATGGCACGAACGGCCTCGTGCCGCTGGTGCTTGGCTCGAGCGAGGATGCCGAGGTCGGCGACCCCGTGATTGCGATTGGCAATGCGCTCGGTCTGGATGAAACGCAGCCCACGGTGTCTGTTGGCATCGTCTCTGCGAAGGGTCGGTCGCTGCCGACGAACACGGGGGTTCAGCTCGAGGGCTTGCTACAGACCGACGCCGCCATCAACAGTGGCAACTCGGGGGGACCATTACTCGATGCGCAGGGCCAGGTGATCGGCATCAACACTGCGATCATCGCCTCTGCGCAGAACATCGGTTTCTCGATCCCGATCGAGCAGGCGTCCGATCTCATCTCCGCCACACTCTCCGGAATCGGCCGGCCGTTCATAGGCGTCAACTTCCAGCGCAACTCCGCCGAGCTCGCGGAGCGCTTCGGTCTCGCCACTGACGCCGGCGTGATCGTGTTCGGCGTTCTCCCGACCAGCCCGGCAGATCTGGCCGGCCTCCAGGTTGGGGATGTGATCGTCGAAATCGACGGTGTCCGGATCGGGCCCGACCAGGAGTTCGGCGAACTCGTCTCCGGCCTCGAGATCGGCTCCGACTACGAGGTCGCGCTGGTGCGCGGGGGCCGGCTGTTCTCTACAACGGTCACGATTGCCGAGCGGTGATGCCCGCGCCCATCGGGAAGATCCGCGCCGTGGAAGGTGGCGGCAAGCGGTTGGGCACGTCCTGGCCGACATCGAGAACACGCCGGGCTGCATCAGCTACATCGCAGCAGGCGACCAAGCAGATCCGGACGAGTGGGCCTTGTAGGACAGCTTTCACACCTCGATCTGCCGCCGTGGTGAGCCTCATCCAGCACGTGCGCGACTTCCCCCATGACCTCCGGAGCTGATGAGGCAACAGCCCTGTCGGAGAACTCGGGCTCGGTTCCGCGGATTCGGCGTGACCATCCCGATTGCCGATGGGGCTCAAGCGTGGTCGACTACCTGCAATCAGTCGGTGATCGCCCCGGGCGAATTCGGCGAGCTTGGTGAGGATCCTACGGAGTTCTTTCATCTCGCCCCGGTGAGGTGGGAACCAACGTGCTCATCAATGCCACGGAGATGCACCCGGCCCGCTTTGCGGAAGATCCTCTCGCCTTCGGCCGTGAGCGCGACGAGGTTGCCGCGGCGATCGGTGTCACATGAGCGGCGCTCGACCAGTCCGTCGTGTTCTAGGCGATCGACGAGACGGGTGGTGCCGCTTCTTGTGATCGGCAGGCTGTCGGCGAGCTCCGACGGACGCATCATCCCGTCCTCTGCCTGGCCCAGCATCATTAGGATGCCGTACCGTTCTAGTGGCATCCCGGTCTCGGTCTCCATCTCGGCGGCGACCCGCCGCCCGCACGCCGCACACTCGACGCCCAAGCTGCCGAGATCAGCGCGCAGCTCTAGCGGTCGGGCCAAGCGCTTCCCACATCCCCAAAGGGCCGTCCTGCTCTAGCTCACCATCCGATTCTGCGCGATGATGAAGCTGAATCGCGCAAGTAGAAAAGGCTGTTCCAGCCTCCTAAAGCCATGTACGACGATTCCCTCACCAAGCTGAACGAAGCCGACGCCCTGCGCGCGGGCGCTCCGCCTCGCCGGCACCTGCCCGTGCGCCCTGTCGAAGGTCACGCTCGGGACTAGTAGAAGTCCGGAGGAGGACCATGAGCATCCAAATCAACCGGGTGGCCGTTCTGGGGGCGGGAGTGATGGGCCAGGGCATCGCCGCCCACCTGGCCAACGTCGGCATCCCCTCCTACCTCTTCGACATAGTTCCCGGTGAGCCATCGCCCGAGGAAGCAGGCAAAGGCCTGACCCTCGACGACCCGGCGGTGAGGAACCGGCTGTCACTCGCCGGCCTGACATCGATGGCCAAAGCCAAGCCCGCGCTCCTCTACCGCAAGGAGCTGGCCGGACTGGTGACCCCCTGCAACTTCAGCGACGACCTCTCCAAGCTGGCGGAATGCGACTGGATCGTCGAGGCGGTGGTCGAACGGCTCGACATCAAGCAGAAGCTCTTCGCCATGGTCGACGAGCACCGCCGGCCGGGAAGCGTCGTCTCCTCCAACACGTCCGGGTTGTCGGTGGAAGCGATGGCCAAGGGCCGCAGCGAAGACTTCCGCCGGCATTTCATGGTCACCCACTTCTTCAACCCGGTCCGCTACATGCGGCTGCTCGAGATGGTGCCGTGCGACGATACGGACCGCACCGTGTTCCGGGCGCTGGCGGACTTCGGTGAGCAAGTGCTCGGCAAGGGCATCGTCTACGCCAAGGACACGCCCAACTTCGTCGGCAACCGGATCGGGACCTTCGGAATGACCTCGGTCTTCCACTGGATGACGGAAATGGGACTCGGGGTGACCGAAGTAGACAAGATCTTCGGTCCGGCCATGGGCCGGCCCAAGTCGGCCGTGTTCCGGACGGCCGACGTCGTTGGTCTCGACACCATGGCGCACGTGTTGACCACCGTGGCCGAGTCCTGCCCCGACGATCCATGGAGAAGCCGGTTCGCCATACCGCAACCGATGCAAGAGCTCATCACCCGCGGCGCGCTCGGCGAGAAGAGCGGCGCCGGGTTCTACAAGAAGACGCGTGATGAAGCCGGAGGACGCAAGATCCTCGCCCTCAATCTCGACTCTCTGGACTACGAAGAGCAGCCGAGCGTCCGCTTCGACTCCGTCGGAGCCGCCCGCGCCCTCGAGAGGGCCGGCGAAAAGGTCGAGGCGATGGTCTGGCACGAAGACGCCGCCGCCCGGATGGCCTGGAAGGTAACGGCCGAGATCTGTGCGTATGCGGCAGAGCTACTCGGTGAGATCGCCGACGACGTCGTCAACATCGACCGGGCCCTGCGCTGGGGATTCAACTTCGAGATGGGGCCGTTCGAGACCTGGGACGCCATCGGCGTGGAGCGCTCGGTTGCGCGCATGCGCGATGAGGGAATGGAGATCCCTATGGCGGTCGACACGATGCTCGCCAAGGGCGAAGGGCGCTGGTACACGAAGCGTGATGGCCTGGTCTACTACTGGGACGTCGAGAAAGAGGACTACCTGCCCGTGCCGGTGGCAGACGGGCACATCTCGATACAGGTTCTCGCCGATCGCGGCAACCAACTCGACGGCAACAACGGTGCGACGATCTACAACATGGGCGACGGCGTCGGTCTCGTCGAGTTCCACACCAAGATGAACTCCATCGACAACCAGATCGTCGAGATGATCGACCGGGCGTGCTACCTCGTGAACGAGGGGAAACTCGCCGGCCTGGTGGTCGGCAACGAGGCTCCCAACTTCTCGGTCGGTGCCAACATCGGGCTGGTGGGCATGCTTGCCATCGCCGGAATGTGGGACGAGGTCGATCGGGCGGTAGCGGCCGGGCAGAACGCCAACATGAAGATGAAGTACTGCCGCGGTCCGGTCGTGGCCGCGCCCCGCGGCCTGGCTCTGGGCGGCGGCTGTGAGGTGACGTTGCACAGCGACGTCGTTCGGGCTGCGGCCGAAACCTACTTCGGGCAGGTCGAAGTGGGCGTCGGTCTCATTCCGGCCGCCGGTGGATGCAAGGAACTCGCCTTCCGCTACTACGGCAGCACCCCGCCCGGGGCGAAGCCGAATCCGTTCGCCTTCATTGAGACGATCTTCACGACGATCGGCTTGGGCAAGACCAGCAGCAGTGCCGAGGAGGCCCGCGATCTCGGATTGCTCCGTCCCCACGACCACGTGACGATCAACCCCGACGCGCTGCTGGCGGATGCCAAATCCGACGTGCTGGCGCTGCTGCAGATGGGCTACAAGCCCCCGACACCCACCACGGTGCCCGTTCCCGGAAGAGACGGAATCGCCTCGTTGAAGGTGGCGGCCCACGGTATGCGGGGCGGCGGCTACATCTCCGAATACGACCAGCACCTGGCCAACCGGCTGGCCTACGTGATCTGCGGCGGAGACGTGCCGGCGGGAACCGAGCTGACCGAACAGGACTTCCTCGACCTGGAGCGCGAGGTGTTCGTCGGGCTGTGCCACGAGGCAAAGACACAAGAGAGAATCCAACACATGCTGCAGACCGGCAAGGCGCTGCGGAACTAGCAAAGGAGGAACCCATGGGCACAGGAGTAGTCGTAACCCACGCCTACCGCACTGCCGTGGGCAAGGCGAATCGCGGCAGTTTCCGCCAAACGCGCCCCGACGAGCTACTCGGCTTGCTGATCGAGGGGTTCCTCGAGCGGACGCCAGAACTCGACCCGACGGCGATCGACGATGTCATCATCGGCTGTGCCATGCCCGAGGGCGAACAGGGCATGAACGTCGCCCGGGTCGCGCTCCTGCGGGCCGGTCTCCCGATCGAGGTCCCGGGCATGACGCTGAACCGCTTCTGCAGCTCAGGACTTCAGACTCTCGCCACGGGAGCCGCTCAGATCGCCGCCGGATGGTCGGACATGGTGCTGACCGGCGGGGTCGAATCGATGTCGATGGTGCCGATGGGAGGCAACAAGCCCAGCCTGAACCCCTGGCTGGCCGACAACTTCCCCTCCGCCTACGAGGCGATGGGGATGACGTCCGAGATCGTGGCGCAACGCTACGAGATCAGCCGGGAGGATCAAGACCGTTTCGCCCTCGAATCGAACAACCGGGCGCTGGCAGCGATCCGCGCCGGCAAGTTCGTCGACGAGATCATCCCGGAATCGAACAACCGGGCGCTGGCAGCGATCCGCGCCGGCAAGTTCGTCGACGAGATCATCCCGGTGCCCGTGGAGGTCGACGGCCGGGAGATCGTGTTCGGCACCGATGAGGGGCCGCGTGAGAGCACGCTGGAAGGTCTGGCCAAACTCAAGCCGGCGTTCAGCCTCAACGGGCGGTCGACGGCCGGAAACTCGTCGCAGATGTCCGACGGTGCCGCCATCGAGTTGCTCATGAGCGCTGCCGGGGCTGAGCAGTTGGGGTTCCGGCCGATGGCCGAATTGGTGACGTACCAGGTGGCCGGGGTTCATCCCGAGGAGATGGGGATCGGACCGTCGGTGGCCATTCCCAAAGCGCTCGAGGCGGCCGACCTGAAGCTCGACGACATCGATGTGATCGAACTCAACGAAGCGTTCGCCAGCCAGGCGCTCTACTGCGTGCGGACTCTGGGTATCGATCCCGACAAGGTGAACGTGAACGGCGGTGCCATCGCGCTTGGTCATCCGCTCGGCTGCACCGGGGCGAAATTGACCGCCACCCTGCTGCACGAGATGCGCCGGCGCCAGCTCGAACACGGGATCGTCTCGATGTGCATCGGCGGCGGTATGGGCGCGGCGGCCATCTTCCGCAGGATCGCTTAGAGGTAGAGGCGCCTCGGCGTCCCTTATCAAACCCCGCCGAGGTGAGGTTCAGGATCGAAGTGCCCGCGCGCGAGCGCCGGGTGCCGGATCCAGAGTGCCTTGCGCGATCGAGTTCGCCTCGCCTGGTCGTTGTTTATGCGCCACTTGTGATCGCCCGGTCCGATGTCCTTCCAGATAACGGGACGGCTAGCGCCGATTGCCGGATCTCGGACGCTTTCGGGAGCTTCGACAGCGCGCTCGTGGCGTGATTCTGGGCGCGCCCCGCCTTGCGTCAGATGATGGCGCCAGGTGCCTGAGACGGTCTGCAGGCGGACCGCTATGGGCACCACGCACCGCGTGATTCTGGCGTCGCACGCTCTGCCTGCCGGCCCACACCGGCGGGTGGTTCCTGAGATACTTGAACCCCACAGAAGGGCAGCTCGATTCTTGAGGTTCGCCGGTACACAGAGAGCGACGCTGGACAAGTCGGCAGATTGATCGCTGACACCTACGACGAGTTCAACCTGGCAGACATGGCACCCGCCAGGCGTGCGTCCATGCTCGGGCCTTTCGCCTTCGCCAACTCATCGATGCCAGCACGTCGGGAAGCGATCGCGGACGCCATATCGGCGCCATCGGTGTGGGTCGCGGTACAGGACGGTGAGATCATCGGTGTGCTGCGCGGCGGCCGATCCGATCAGCGCGGCCGAACCGTGCTGTCGAGCCTCTTCGTTGCGGGACAGCATCATGGTCACGGCGCTGGGCGCGCGTTGGTGGAGCGGTTTGAACAGGAGTACGCCGCCAAGGGGGTGAGCGTCTTCAAGGTGTCGGCGACGTTGTTCGCCGTCCCGTTCTATGAGAGCGTTGGCTACAAGAAGACCACGGGCGTCCGGTCCACGCACAGTTTCGGCGAGCCCGGGCTTATCTATCAACCGATGAAGAAGGTACTGAGCTCGCGCGTTGGGGCCGCCCAACCTCGAACCCTCTCGTCCGACCGACCACCGCCCTGACGGCACCCGTGTGCTGTGGCGCGGACCGCCCCTCCGACCGCGCCACCTGGCGTGTGATCTGAGCGGGTGGCCACGAACCCTCGTGCTAGCGCCAGCCCGCCCCGCTTGCCGGATCTGCTCGGAACAGGGTGCGCGAGATCGCTCGGTGCGGCGAGTGATGGGCGGCTTCGATCAGCTTCCGCTTGCGGTGTGGTTGCCGCACAAGTGTTCAGCGCTCTGGGTCGCGGGGTGTCGCCCGAGGATGATGAGGAGTTCGGTTACGCGATCGATGAGCGGTCCGTCCTCGTCGGTGAGCTACACGTCCTTTGCGGCGCTGACGGCCTCGAGGGGCAGTTGGGCGTCTCGGACGAGGCCACACGCGACACGGCCCGCGACCAAGAAGCGCCAGCACGATACAGGAACCGGCGAGGCTCCAGAAACGTCCAATCGGGAACGAGAGCGGGAACCACCGGCTCTCAACATCGATATGGAGCAAGCCATGCGGCGCACCTCAGCGCTCATCGTTCTCGCACTCGCGGCTGCTTCTTGCGGCGGCGGAGGCGCGAGCGACAACACATCGTCGACCACGACATCTGCGACGGTCACCACCACGACCACCACCCCGGGTCAGAGCACGACGACGACGGTAGAGCCGTCGGACACTACGCCGCCGATCATCACGGTATGGGGGAGCCTGGTGGTCTATTCGGTGGATGGTGTTGTCTCCTTGTCAGGCACACTCGACGAACCCGGAAGGGTGAGTATCCCGGGTGCTGCAATCTCTGAGGAGACAGAGTTCGATTGGACGGCTGACTTCGAGCGGGAGCCCGGAGTGCATCAGGTAATGGTCACGGCAGAAGACCGGGCCGGCAACCGCTCGGAGGTTGCGGTTCAGCTGACGGTTGATCCGGACCTGGATGTCGTCTTCGTCTATGTCACTGCGTTCGACGGGTCCACTTTGACGGCCGATTACGCCACGTTCCTGACGGGTGAGGAGGCCACTGCCGCGGCCCGGGAAGACGGCGTGATCGGAGCCGATGAAACCGTCCCCAACGACTTCTACATCCGCAACGACAATCTCACTCCTCGTGACTTGCCGGTCTCCGACGAGACTCCAGTGGTTCTACAGACCTGCTTCGTCGACGGTCCTTGCGTGCGCCAAACGGCGGTCACCCTCAAGCAGTGGGCAGGTCTGCTGGCCGAACAGGCGCCGGGTGGACTTCCCGAGGGTTGGCAGTGGTACGGCGGCGGAGCCCTCCCTTACTGGCTGACGCTGCAGGACGGCGCGGTTGTTCACGTCGCCGAGCAGTACCTGCCGTAGGAGTTGTCGATGCGCGAGAGCGAGTCCTTGACCACAGCCGCTGGCCGAGGCAAGGAACTCGTCCTCGAGACCATCGCTGCTGGGTCCTGTCGAGCGGTCCGAAGTCCACTCCAGCCACCGCAAGGGGAGGTAACGATGTCCCGCAAACTGCTGAGCTCAATGATCGCTGCCCTGTTCCTGGCCGCCGCATGTGGCGGCCAGGAACAATCGGAACAAGGGATTTCGCTCCCGCCCCGAGACGGTGGCGTGACGGTGTCGGAGGCCCTCGCGAGCTCTTCCCAAGTCGGGTGGATCCGCGGCTTCCTCCTCGCCGAACGCGACCAACCAGTGATGCTGTGTGAGGTCCTCGACGAGTCGTTCCCGCCGCAGTGTGGTGGCGCTGCGCTGGTGTTGCGCGACGGAGTGCTGTGGCGCGAGCCGTATTCCGACTCCTACCCATTCGGCGACGTGCCCCCGGGGGGTGGCATCACCGATGGTGTGCTGACAACGGACGAGCCATGCGGTTACGACCTCGATGGGCCGTGCATCGGTCTGCTCGGCGTGGCCGCCAGCGGTGAGGTCTTCTGGACGGATGTGGCCTACTCCGTGATCGGCACCGTCAATGGAGGCGAGCTGCGCCCTTTGGAGGCGCCGCCGGGCGGAGACCTCTGAGCTAAGACGGGCGCGTTGGGTACTGCAGGCAACACGCCGATCACCCAATAGCGCGCGAGAACGAGCGTTCCGACAAAGGCACTAGATCGGCACCTCCAGGATCGCCCAGTGCTCGCCGGGTCGTCACTGAGCGTGGTTCGCCCCTGACGACGTTGTGTGGCCAGCCGGGTGCACCTATCTGCCGGATCCCGGACGCCGTTAGGTGCGACATATCGGTCGGGGCGGTGAGTGATATGGGGGGAGCCATCGTGGGCCAGCGCCCGGTGGGTCCCCGGGTTCGAGTCCTGCAGGGCCCATTGTGTGTTGTGGATAGCGCAACAGTCGATCCTCGACGAATTCGCGTAGGCGCACTTCGAGGTGATTCGATGCCTGATGGGCGCGGGCTGTCCATACTGGTCGGCTTTGCGATATCGGCGGGTCTGATACCCGTTACCCTCGGCGGTCGCTTTCCGCGCCCCCGATCGCAAGCTGCGCGAATTCCTCATTCGCGTTTGAACGGCGAGCTCACACGAGGACACCGGCATCCCAACATCGTTTCGGATACTCTTGCTGTAGCGGTCAGCCAGGACGAGAGGGGCAGTTGTTGAGAGCCAACCTGCGCTCGCCGTCGCGACCGGGTCGGCCGCGACACCGGACTGCTGTTCTCGCCCTCGTGTTATTCCTCGTTACAGGCGCCTGCGGGGCCGATGATGGCTCAGCCTCGGAGCGTTTGCCTGCCGCCGGAGGGCTCGAGTGCGAGGCTGAAGGGTATCCCTGTTCGCTATCGGAGGTTCCCGTCGAAATCCTCGAGCGAAGCGATTCTCTCGGGGATGAGGCGCTGGCTATGTTCGCTGCCGGCGCGACAACGGACGAAGTCGATGTCTGGCTCAACGATCAGGAGGGCAT
>CAMYJM010000031.1 GCA_947258635.1 uncultured Acidimicrobiaceae bacterium | reverse complement strand
GGCCATCCTGCGGGTGTACTGAGCCGCGGCTACTGGCGAGCAGCCGCCACTATGGCGGCGTCGAGGCGGCGAAACTTGCGGCGCCCATTCGTCCTGTCGAGGACCGCGGCTTCCCACTCCTCTGGTGGCACGACCTCTCCGCCCTCCGACTCGATGGCCTCACAACCCAGGCGTAGGGCGGCCGCCAGATCCATCCCTTCCGAGAATCCCGCCTCGAGACGGGAGACGAGGTCCTCGTCATCGCCGCCGATGGCGCCGCAGTGAGCCAGGTCACGCAAGGTGCCGTCGTACTGCACACGGTATATCTGGGTATCGGCGGGCCCATCGCCGATCTCGACGACCATCAGCTCGATCTCGTACGGCTTGACCTCGTGCGTGAAGACCTGGCCGAGAGTCTGCGCGTACGCATTGGCGAGGCCCTTGGCGGTCACGTCGAGCCGGCCGTACGAGTATCCCTTGAGATCGGCGTAGCGAATGCCGGCGACCCGGAGGCTCTCGAACTCGTTGAAACGGCCGACCCCGGCGAAAGCGACGGCGTCGTAGATCTCGCCGATCTTCTGCAGAGACCCGGAAGGGTTCTCCCCGAGGAGCAGCACACCGTCGACGTAGGAGATCACGACTATCGGTCGTCCCCGGGCGATCCCTTTCTTGGCGAACTCGGCGCGATCCTTTATCAGCTGCTCGGGAGGCACATAGATGGGCATGGTCATGGGCGGGCCTCCAGAGCTTCGGCCGCCACCGCGGCGATCCGGTCTTCGCCGATCTCGGTCAACCCCTCCGCCGTCACCGTGACCACATTGGGATAGATCTTCCGCTTGAGGTCGGGCCCTCCGGTGGCGGCATCCTCCTCGGCCGCGGCGATCAGTGCCTCGATTGCGATGCGCAGGGCGGCGGGCTCGCCCATCTCGGGGTCGTGGACGGTCTTGATGAACGATTTGGCCTCGGAGCCGCCGGATCCCGTCGTGGCGAAGTCCTGCTCCTCATAGCGGCCGCCCACAACATCGAACGTGTACAGCCGGCCCTCGTCGTCCGCTTTGTCGAATCCACAGAACAGCGGCACCACGGCGAGGCCCTGGAAGGCGAGCGGGAGGTGATTGCGCACCATGCGGGCGAGGTAGTTTGCCTTCCCCTCCAGGGAGAGTCGAGTCCCTTCGATCTTCTCGTAGTGCTCCAGTTCCGTCTGGAACAGCTTGATCAGCTCGACGGCCATCCCGGCCGTACCCGAGATGGCGACCGCCGAATACTCGTCGGCCGCAAATACCTTCTGGACCCGCCGGTGGGCGATGACGTTCCCGGCCGTGGCACGGCGGTCGCCCGCCATGATCACGCCCCGGCCGTACTTGATCGCCAGCACCGTCGTTGCCTCGGGAGCCTCTATCTCGTTGCCCGGTCCCATCGTCCAGCGCGGAGCCAATCCCTCGGCCTCCAGAAGCGCGACAAAACTGCCACCGGGTGCCAATGAATCGAGTGGCAGCGGCCCGGAGAGGTAGCGGCGAGCGTCGGAGCTCACTCGCCGCCTTTCTGCACGTAGTTCTTCACGAACTCCTCGGCGTTCTCTTCGAGAACGGTGTCGATCTCATCGAGAATGTCGTCGATTCGATCGGTGATCTCCTCCGCCTCGACAGAAGACTCGATGTCGGCCTCGACGACATCTTGCTCTGAGGAGTCGGCACGATTCTGTTTGCGTTCCTGTTCTGCCACTATTCGCCTCCAAGTAGCTGCAGCAATTCGCCGGCGGTGTCGGCCTGGTCGATCAATTCGCCGACCAACTCCTTGCTGCCGCGCAGTGGCTCCATCATAGGCACCCGCTTGAGGGCATCTCCCCCAACGTCGAATACCAGGGAATCCCAGTTGGCGGCTACGAGAGAGTCGCGATACTTGGCGACACAACGACCCCGGAAGTAGGCCCGCGTCCGCTCTGGAGGGCGGTCTATTGCACTGCTGATGTCATCGTCGGTGAAGAGGCGCTGCATACGCCCTGCCGCCGCCAGGCGGTCGTACAGACCCTTCTCCGGATCAACGTCGTGGTACTGCAGGTCGAGTAGAGCGAGCTTGCTGTCGCTCCACTCGAGATCGTCGCGGTGGATGAATCCCTCGAATAGCGCCAGCTTGGCAGTCCAATCGAGACGATCGGCCGTCAGTCGCGGATCGATTTCGAGGTCCATGAGGATTCGCTCCCACAAGTCCACGACCTCGGCGTAAGTCGGGTTGTCCGTTCCGCCATCCACGTATGTCATTGCCCACTCCAGGTATTGCCTTTGGGCTTCGAGTGCAGTCTTCGAGCGGGAGTGCGCCGTCTTCGAGGGCGTCGAGGATCAGAGCCGCCGAGCCCAGCTTGAGGTATGTTTGCGGCTCGGCACGGGTGGCGTCACCGATGATGACGTGCAACCGGCGATACTTCGCCGAATCGGCGTGTGGCTCGTCCCGCGTGTTGACGATCGGGCGTTTCAACGTCGTCTCGAGCCCGACCTCTTCCTCGAAGAAGTCACCCCGCTGCGTGATCTGGTAGTCGACGGCGGGCCGTCCGTTCTCCGACCCTATCTTGCCGGACCCCGTGAAGATCTGCCGAGTGACCAGGAAACCGGTCATGTGGCGGACTATCGATCCGAACGGGATATCGCGAGCGATCAGGTAGTTCTCGTGCGCCCCGTAGGAATTGCCCTTGCCGTCGGAGTTGTTCTTGTGAATGAACATCCGCTCTGCCGCCGGCATGGCAGCCCGCGCCATGGCGACGGCCCGTCCCATGAGAACTTCGCCCGCCTTGTCGTGGAGGGCGGCTTCCCTTGTGTCGGCGCACTCCGGCGTCGAGTACTCCGGATGGGCGTGATCGACATAGAGGCGGGCACCGTTCTTGAGGACGACATTGACCAGACCGCTGTCGAGATCTGCAGGGAGGGAGTCCTCGTAACCGAATCCGCGAGCATCGCGCCCCGGAGACTCCTCGTCGAACGACCACTGGATGCGGGCCCGCTCGCCCGCGTAGGAGTTGATGAGCTTGCTCGAGCCCACAACCGGATTGAAGTCGGGTGAATTCCGTACTGTTATGCCGTACTCGACCTCGGTACCGATGACCTTGGGAAGGCCCACTAGTCGAGGTCCCGGCGTGTGTTCACAAGTACTGACCGGGGGTGACTGCTTCGATGGTACGGCTCTCGCCGCTACCTTCAATGAGGGTTCTCACGTAGACGATGCGCTCGCCCTTCTTGCCGCTGATCCGCGCCCAGTCGTCGGGGTTGGTCGTGTTCGGCAGATCCTCGTGCTCGCGGAATTCCTGGGTGATCGCCACGGCAAGGTCCGCGGCCATCAGCCCGGGAGCTTCACCGGCGATCTCGCGCTTGATCGCGTCCTTCTTGGCGCGCCGCACGATGTTCTCGATCATCGCTCCGGATGAGAAGTCCTTGAAGTAGAGCACTTCGCGGTCGCCGTTGGCATACGTCACCTCGAGGAAACGGTTGTTCTCGGACGTGTCGTACATCTGGGCGACCACATTGTCGATCATGTCGGCGATCGACCCGGTTGGCGCTCAATGCCCAGGCCGGCCACGATACGATCAACATCAACAACCCCACGGTGCCTACTGGGATGGTCTTGGTCCCCTTCCCCGGACCTGCCCCGATCACGATCACATTCTTCAGGCTCTCCACTCCGTCGAGTTCGGAGAGCAACTGCGGGACGATGGTGGACTCGACGTCCGAGGAGACACCAGTGCCCCGTGTGCGGAAGAGCGAATCCATCTCGTCGAAGAAGACGATCACCGGCACGCCTTCGTCGCTCTTCTCCTTGGCGCGCTGGAAGATCATCCGGATCTGGCGCTCGGTCTCGCCGACATACTTGTTGAGCAGCTCCGGGCCCTTGATATTCAGGAAGTATGACCTGGTGTCTTCGTTGCCCTCTTTGGCTGCCACGGCCTTGGCCAGGCTGTTGGCGACCGCTTTGGCGATCAACGTCTTGCCACAGCCGGGTGGGCCGTAGAGCAGCACGCCCTTCGGTGCCGCCAAATCGTATTGCAGGAACCGCTCCTTGTGGATATACGGAAGCTCGACTGCGTCCTGAATCGACTCGATCTGATCGGCGAGCCCGCCGATGTCCTCGTAGCTGACGTCGGGGACCTCCTCGAGGACCAGCTCTTCGACTTCGGGGCGCACCAGCTTCTCGAACGCGAGGTTGGTGCGCGGATCGAGGCGAATGTGGTCGCCGACGCGGAGGAACTGGCCCACCAGCGGCGCCGCCAACTCGATGACCTTCTCCTCATCGGCCCGCCCGGTGACGATGAGCCGTTCCTCACTAAGGACCTCTTTGATCGCGACGACCTCGCCGGCGACGTCGAAGTCACGCACCTCGATGACGTTGTACGCCTCGTTGAGGAGAACCGTCTGACCGACCTCGAGCGCCTTGATCTCGAGACTGGGCTCGACGTTGACCCGCATCTTGCGATTCGACGTGAAGACGTCGGCCGTGCCGTCCGGATTGACTCCGAGGACGGTGCCGAATGGGTTGGGCGGCGCGGTCAGCTTTTCGACCTCCTCGCGCAGCATGGCAAGCTGCTCGCGAGTCTCCTCCAGCGCCGAGGCGAGCTTCTGATTCTGGTGCGCCGCCTGAGCCAGCTTGTTCTTGGTGTCGAGGAGTCGCTCCTCGAGCACGCGCACGCGACGCGGCGCATCCTGAAGTCGCCGCCGCAATATGGCGACTTCTTCTTCGAGCATCCTGACCGTGCTCTTCAAATCCGGGTTCTGGCCCTCAGTTTTGTCCACGCCGTTGGCCTCCTGACAAGCTCATCGGTCGATGGGGGCGCCAGTGTAGGCACCGATGTGAAACAACATCGGCATGTTTGGCCGGGGAATTCAGCATCCCTTTGAGGGAAAGATCAGGAATCGGAGCCGACCTCAGGGCCCGGTCGCGTGAACCTCCTGGCCACAGTGATAAAACCGGTGTGACCCTGCATCCGGTGACTGGGGCGCACCGACCGTCCTTCGACCGTCCACTCGCGGTGGAGGACCTCAAATGTAGTCTCTTCGATGAACGAGCCGGTTGCGGCGAGCTGGCGGCGCACCTCCTGGACCTGGGGAATGGTCGGCAAGTAGCAGCAGAACATGCCGCCGGGCCGCAGATACTGCACCGCCGGCCACACACTGTGCCACGGCTCCGGGACGTCGAGAACGACCCGATCTGGGGCGACGTCGGCGAAGTTGGCCTCGACTTCCCCGATCCGCAGGTCGAGGTTCGGCGGAAGCGCGCCGAGAAAGCCTTCGAGTCGTGAGACGGCGACCTCGGAGTGATCGGCCCGGCGTTCGACCGACACGACGCGACCCGACTCGCCGACGGCTCGCAACAGGGCGAGGGTGAGGGCTCCGGACCCCGTGCCGGCTTCGAGCACCGTCGCTCCGGGGTAGATGTCGGCCCACATCAGGATCGCCGCCGTGTCCTTCGGATAGACGACCGCAGCACCGCGCGGCATCTTCACGGTGTAGTCGGCCAGCCGGGGGCGCACCGCGACGAGCTTGGAGCCCATCGACGCCGCGACGAAGCAGCCTTCAGGCTCTCCGATGATGGCGTCGTGTACCACCACTCCGCGGTGGTACTGGAATTCGCTTCCCGCCTGCAGCCGGATCAGATAGGTCCGTCCCTTGGCGTCATACAACAAACAGGGATCGCCGGCGGCGAAGTCGGCCATGGGCTAGGCGAAAACGGTGGCGACGGCGGCGAACACCGTCAGGACCATCGCCAACACGACAACCCAGGCCAGGATCTTGACCATCTTGTCACGGTTGCGGAACACGGTGCGATTCTACCCGGTAACGATCATGTCGTCGCCCGAGTCGCCGCGCAGGAATCTGATGCGCAGCTCCTCGCCCGGCTTCAGCTTGCGTCGGTAGAGCAGTTCGTTGTCGTGGTTGCGGCCGCGCAACCATCCAATGATGGCGAGGGCCGCTCCGAGCCCCGCGATACCGGCCTGGCCGCGCCGGGCGCCGCCGAACAGCTGCCGGAGGCCGAAGGTGACGAGCTTGTTCACTTGAGTCGGTAGACCTCGACGCGGGCGCCGCCGGCTTTCTTGCCCCGGCGCCTCCCGAATAGGAACATCAGTGCCGCGACGACAATCGCGGCGACAACCAGGATCGTCCCGGTGTTGCGCGCCTGCTGCTTCGTCTCCGTGACGATGCTCTCGATCTCTCGCAGCTTCTGTTCCAGGTCGGATCGTTCAATCGCCACGACTACCCCCTCTTCCGATCGTCGGCACCGAGCTTGACCAGCAGGGCCGACAGCAGTATCAGCACTACGGTCGTGATCAAATAGCCGAGCGCGCTCCAGTTCGGACCCTCCGGCAAGGCGTCGATTATCAGACGGACGCCCGCAATCGACAGCAAGACCGCGCCGATGGCAAAACACACGGCGGCGCCGACGGCGAAACCCGCGTAGCGACCCAGCTGTTTGGCCGGGTCGAGGGTCTCCTGACGGAGATACTCCTTCGACATATTCGTGAACTCTTTGATGAGTTCAGGCAGTTCTGTCGGACCAGCCATGTGACCACCGATTTGGTTGCTAGCAATGCGGCGCCGGATCGGCCGCCGCGCTCCCCCATCCTGGCTGAGGTCACGAACGCGCGCAACACGGGGTGGATCTCCCTGCAGGGGTGAAGGGACCCGCCGAGGCAAGACCCAGGATGAGGGCGCAAGCTCGCTTCTACACCCAGCGGCCGGAGGTCCTCACTTCCACCAGCACGGGGCGATCGGTGACGGCGAGGGCCGCGGCGAGCACCTCGTCGAGCTGGTCGCCCGAGTCAACGCGGAAACCGGCTCCCCCGCACAGATCGGCATATGCCGCGAAGTCGGGATTGACGAGGCTGGTGTGCCACACGGGGCGCAGCTCGCCGATCTGCTCACGGCTGATCTTGGCAAGCTCGTCGTTGTTCATGACGATGTGAACGATGGGCAACGAGTACTTCACGGCCGTCGTGAAATCGGCGAGGTATTGCCCCAGACCCCCGTCGCCGGATATCGACACGACCCGGCGGCTGCCGTCGACCGCCACGGCGGCCCCCAGTGCCGCCGGAAGGGCGAATCCGATCGAGCCGAGATATCCCGACATGATCACATCCTGCCGGCCGGTGCACTCGAAATAGTGACCAAAGGCGTACGTGTTGTTGCCAACATCCACTGGAAGGACCGCATCCGCGGGAACGAGGCTGTTGAGCGCTTCGAAGAGCCGCGCCGGGTGCATGCGGCCTTCACCGTCGATGAGCCGGGAGCGCCGCCGCTTCTCTTCGCGCCACGACTCCCAGCGCCGGGCAATGTCGGCGCGCTGCTCGGGGCGTTCAATCGGCTCGAGTCGGGTGCACAGATCGGCAACGGTGCGCCCGATCTCGCCCCAAAGCGGGATGTCGACGGGGTGGAACTTGCCGAGGACCATCCGATCGAAATCGACCTGGATGGTCGGTTTGTTCTTGGAGATCCCGGTGTGGTTGGAGAACGAGGCGCCCAATACCAGAAGGGCGTCGCTGCGACCCATCACCGCCGACCCGACCGGGGTGCCGGAGCGACCAAGCACACCGCAACCCAGCGGATGACCATCGCTGACCAGGCCTTTTGCCTTGAATGTGGTGATGATCGGCGCGTCTATCCGTTCGGCCAGTGCGATTACTTCATCCCGATGCTCGCGGGCCCCGTGGCCGACGATGATCACCGGGCGGTCGGCCGCAGCGAGCAATTCAGCAGCCGCGGCGAGGTCCGACTCCGGAGGAGCAATCTCCGCTGCCGCGATACGGCCCAGCACCGGAGTCTCCGGAGGTGATTCGAGGCCGGCCATCTCCTGGGTGTCGTTGGGGAGAATGAGATGGCCGACATCCCGGGTGACAACGGCGTGTTTGATGGCCAGCGCCATCAACTCCGGGGCGTTTTCTGGACGCAGCACGGTCTGGCTCCACTCGGCGACTGCCTCGAACGCCGCCGCCGTCGGGATCTCCTGAAACGCCCCGGGGCCGAGTACCTGCGTATTGACCTGGCCGGTCAGCGCCAGGATGGGAACCCGATCCACCTTGGCGTCCCACAGTCCGGTCAGCAGATTCGTCGCCCCCGGGCCGGCGATCGCAAAACACGCCGCGGGGCGCCCGGTGAGCTTGGCATAGGCCGACGCGGCAAAGGCCCCGGCGCCTTCATGGCGGATTCCGATGTATGTGAGGCGGCCCGCCTCCTCGGCGCGACGCATCGCGTCGGCGAGGCCGAGGTTCGAGTGGCCGACCATGCCGAAGACGGTGTCGACACCCCAGTCCGTCATGACATCGACCATCTGGTCCATCAGCGTCGGCTGATGGACCCGGACGGGAAGCGCCACGTGGAGCCCATCCTGTCTCACGTCGGACGAGAAGACGGTCGCCGTGTCGCCGTAGCCTTCCGGGGGCTGCCCGGTGAGCGGGTGATACTCGTAGCCGTGCCATGGACAGATGAGGCACCCGTTCTCGATGTGACCTTCCCCCAATGGACCGTTCTGATGAGGACATCGGTTGTCGAGAACGCCGTACCCGTCATCCGTGCGGGTCACGGCCAGCGCCCGGCCGCCGACGACAACGGTCTTCACATGACCGATCGCGAGGTCGGCAACGTCGAGCCGATGCCACTCGACTGTCGGATCGGATTCGGTCAACCGGTGTACTCCTCGTCCGTCACCTTGCGTCCCTGCCACTGGGTGGCCCCCCGCCATGTCAGCGACAGGTGAACCATGTGCGTGTTCGCCTTGGCCCCGTGCCAGTGGACTTCGCCGGGCGGGGCATGGACGACGTCTCCGGCGGTGATCTGGGCTCGCGTGCCGTCATCCTTGACGACGAATCCGGCGCCCTCGGCAACGTAGATGACCTGACCGCCCGGATGAGAGTGCCAATCGGTACGGGCGCCCGGGCCGAAATGCACGCCGAGGACGTTCAGATCCTCCGGATCCTGTGGGGAATACAGCGGTCCGAACCTCACCGCCCCCGTGAAGTACTCCTCCGGAGCCTCTTCCCAAATCACATCCTCAGCGCCCAAGAACTCCATCTAACCCTCCCGGAAGAAGTACGAGTCTGCAGGGTAGGAGAGTGCAACGGGCAACGCACGACCTCCAACGCAGCCGCCGGCCCGAACCGACGGAGACGCCGTGCGAGGTGAGTGGAAGGGGTGATGGGTCTGCGGCGGATGGGAAAGGGAGGTGATCCGTTGTCCCCCTTCGCACCGAATCGCGCGACCTGCGCGGTCAATTCGGGGACGGGGCGGCCGGGGAGCCGAGCAACGCGAGGCAAGGCCTCGAAACTAGAAGCGTCTCCTGCCGACGCGGCGGCCGCTTCTGCGGCCGCGGGCGGCCCAGCCGACGAGAAAGCCGAACAGCGCGGCTGCGACCATCCACATCGTGATCTGTCCTGCGATATACATCATGATGGTTGTTCCTAGCCTTCGAGCAGTGCTTTGAATTCGATACGGCGATTCCGAGCGCGGTTCTCAGCCGAGGTGTTCTCGACCAGCGGCCGGGTCTCCCCGTAGCCGATCACCACGAACCGATCCGGTGACTCGCCGTTGGCGACGACGTAGGCCAGCACCGCTTCGGCCCTCCGCCGGGACAGATCGAGGTTGTATTCCTCTGACCCCTGGTCGTCGGTGTGGCCGGCGATCTCGATCGAGATGTCAGGGAACTGGCGGAGGGCATCGAGGATCTCATCGAGCAGTGCCCGGCCGACGGGGGTGATCACATCACTGTCGGTCTGGAATTCCACGATCTTGCCGTCGATGAGCTCGCCGCCCCCTTGGATGACCTCGTCAATGGTCTCCTGCAACTCGATCACCTGGTCCTCTTTGGGCGGAGGCGGAGCGTCTTTGTAGGTCAGCGCGCTCGTCAGGTCGAACGTCGTGGCACTGACGATGTCCTGCACCTCCTGACGGGCCTCCGACCGCTCCTGGCGGGTCTCGAATTCGGCCGTTACCTGGAAGAGCCCATCGTCGGGGCTCGCGAAAACCGATCCAACGGGGGTGAGGTCTCGCATCGTGGCCGCCAACTGCAGGAAGGAGGACAGCCAGTCCCGTTCGCCTTCGAGACCTTGGCGGACGGTGAGACCGGACGAGTCGAGCGTCCCGAACTTGCCTTCCAAGCTCATCACGATGGCGTCGACCACGTCCTGGCTCGAAGCCGTGCCGGTGGCGGTGGCGCCTGTGGGATCCCAAGTGACGACCATCGGATCGGATGCGATCTTGACATCGGTTGGCTCGCGGGGCACCACGACCCTGATGTTGGTTTCCGCCGAAATCACGCCCTCGAGCGACTCCATGTAGACGATGACGTCCGCGATCAACTCCTCGGTCGGTACGTCGCCGAATACGAGCACATCCCGGCCGGTGACTTCGACCTCGAGATCGGTCAATCCCGCGGCCGCCAGGTTCTCTTCGATACGTTGTTCCAAGCCCCGTTCGATGCTCCTGGTCCCGAAGATCACACTGGCGACGATGAGCGCCAGCAGCCCCATGAGCGACATCATGGCGAAGACGACACCGTCAATCGGCCGGTCACTGTCTCGGTCGGACTCCCCCGGCATCGGGGGAAGGCTCGGCGACCTTCTAGACGCCGGCTTCTTATCCAGCTCGCGGAGACGTCTATTGATGTTGTTTGCCATCCAAGACCTTGTTCGGCCTCGATCGTACCTGCTTTAGCCCTTCACCTCGTCGCTTCTGGCCGGCTAGCCGAGGCGAACCTGGTCATTTGCAGGCACTGCGGCGTCGGCAGCGACCAGCCGTATCTCCTCGTGAGCGGCCTCTCCGGCGTCGATCATCTCTCGCACCGCCGATTTGAGTCCGCGCAACATCAGAGAGACGCGACGGTATTCGTTTTCGGCGTCGGCCAGGAGCTGCTGGGCCTCCTGCTTCGACCCTTCGATGGCGGCGAGCGCATCGCTGCGGCTGCGTGTCGTGACGTTCTCGGCCTGCCGCCTGGCGGCCGCGACGACCTCATCGGCCTCGGCTTCGGCACTGGCCAAGCGCCGCTTCGCCTGCAACATCAACTCGGCGACCTGCAATCGGCTCGTTTCGACTTCCTCGTGGGGGCTGGACAGGCGAGCGGCCTGATCGCGAGCCCTCTCGATGATCCGGTTGGCCTGCCGTTCCGCATCCTCCAGCAGCGCTTGTTTGGCGTCGGCGGCAGCCACAAAGGCTGCGGATACCTCGTGTTTGCTGCTCGCTCGCTCCTCGAGCCGCCGATCGAGCGCGTTGACCCGGGCGTTGGCGTTGGCGAGTTCGGCTTCGAGCCGGCGGGCTTGTTCGGCGAGCTTGTTCAGGAAGCTGGTGACCGCAATCGGGTCGTAGCCGCGGCGAACGAGCTCGAAATCGGTTTCTCCCAGTTTGTCGGAGAGAGGTTTCTCCATGTCCACTCCTGCTGCCTTCTAACGGATGACAGCAGCCTTCCCTCTCCAACACCCACCGAGAGTGTATGGCCAACTGCCCCATGCGGTCAAGACCCTGCTTGCAGCATCTCCACGAGCCGCCCGACGAGGACGGCCTGCGCCGGGTTCAGTTTCTCCTGTGCCACAAGCGGTTCGGCCCACATGACCCGGTCGATCTCGGCGAACCGAATAACCCGGCCCGATCCCCGAGGATGCTCGATTTCGATCATGTTCGAGGCGAGAGCGCCCGGATCGAAGTCACCGGGCGCCGCCCAGACATGCACGGTCTTACCGGCCTTCTGCGTGATGGTGCCGAGCGCCATCAGCGCTTCTCCGGGGTCGATGCCGATCTCCTCCAAGAACTCACGGCGGGCCGCCTCCCGGGGGCTCTCCCCTGCCTCGACAAGTCCCTTGGGGACGGTCCAGGCTCCGGCATCGCGCCGCTTCCAGAATGGACCGCCCGGGTGAGCGATCAACACTTCGAGCCCATCCTCTGATTGGCGATACAGCAGTATCCCGGCGCTGACGATTTCCGTGGCCACGAGACGACTCTACGGGGCGCGATGCTCAGGCCGTACAATTCCGGCCATGTCAATACCCCATGTCTCAATGGACGACGTTTCCGCGGCGGCTGCCCGGATCGGCCCGTACGTGCACCGCACGCCGGTCGCCACCTCGGCGACACTCGATGCGCAGCTCGAGGCCTCGATATTCTTCAAGCTCGAGAGCCAGCAGAAGATCGGCGCGTTCAAGGCGCGCGGCGCCCTCAATGCGGTGCTCCAGCTGGATGAGCCGGCAGCCGCCAGAGGCGTGGTAACCCACTCATCCGGGAATCACGGTCAGGCTCTCGCCTACGCGGCGGCGATTCGTGGGCTGGACTGCACCGTGGTGGTCCCGGACGACGCTCCGGATGTCAAGGTTGCAGCAATGCGCGGCTACGGGGCCAAGATCGTGTTGTGCAGCCAGGCGGACCGGGTTGCCGCCATGGAGCGGGTTCGAGCCGAGACCGGGGCGACGCTGGTCCATCCCTACAACGACGTGGCGGTCATCGCCGGCCAGGGAACGGCCGCTCGCGAGCTCGTCGAGCAGATAGCCGGCCTCGATGTGGTGGTGGCACCTATCGGCGGCGGAGGTCTCATGTCGGGCACGGTAGTGACCGTGCGGTCACAACTGCCCGAAGCGCGCATCGTCGGGGCCGAGCCCGAGCAGGTCGACGACGCGGCCCGCAGCCTCGAGAGCGGCGTCATCCAGCCGGCAACCGGGAAGCCAACCCTCGCCGACGGGCTCCGCACGTCGCTGGGTGATCTGACGTTCGACATCCTCGCGGCCGGCAAGGTGGAGGTCGTGACCGTCACGGAACAGGCAATTGTCGCCGCGGCCCGCTTTCACCTCTTCCGCATGAAACATCTCGTCGAGCCGTCCGGGGCGACGGGGCTGGCGGCGGTACGCGAGTTGGGTGCCGAAGTGGCCGGCAAACGAGTGGGCGTAATCGTCTCGGGGGGCAACACCGACCTGGCCTGGCTGGACTGATTGAGATCAGCGGTCGGCGAAGACCATCAGGCTGCCGGAGTAGGTCGAAACCCATACGTTGCCCGTCGCCGGGTCGTACGTGATGCCGATCGGCTTGTCGTTGGCCGGAAGCTCCTGCACCTCGGTCATGTCTGCCGTCAAGATCTTGCTGACGGTGTCGGAGTTGTAGTTGACGACGTAGAGTGACTCACCGTCGGTAGAAATCGCCATCGAGCGGGGCGCGTTCCCGGAGGCGACGCTGCCGACGATTGCACCGGTCTCGAGGTCGATCTTGACGACCTTGCCCTCACCGTTGAGCGTGACATAGAGAGACCGGTCGTCGGGGCTCAGGACCACGTGACGCGGATTGCTCCCGATGCCGCGCAACCACTCCACGGAGAAGTCAGCGAGATCAATGATCGCGATATCGCGACCGCCCATGACCGTGACATACGCCTGCGCTCCGTCGGAGGTGACTGCGATCCCCCGCGGATGGCGCCCCAGCTCGACCCGGGTCACCTCTTCACCCGTCGCGGCATCGATCACGCTCATGTCGAAGCTGCACCAGTTCGTCACCAGCACGAAGCGATCCTCGGGAGTGATGGCGAGGAACTTGGGCACGGCGCCCACCGGGATGACCTGGTCGATCTGCAGGGTCGCGGTGTCGACCCGGTATACGAAGCTGTCGTCCCAGTTCCCCCGATCGCAACCGTCCGAGCCGGGCCGGTTGAACCCGGCGCCGTACATCTGGTAGTTCGAAACGTACGCGTAGTCGCCCGCGGAGGTGAAGACGGCCTCGACCGGCGACCCCTGATGGGTGCCCTGATGCCCCTCGATTCCGTAGTCGGCGAGATCGACACGGTCGCTGATCGTCTCGACCAGGTTGAAGCTGCTGTCATACACGGTGATCGTGTGGCGGTACATCATGTTCTGCGCGAAGAAGAGCCCGGTGCCGGAGGCGACGACCGACTTCGGGGCGATGTCACCGCGGACGTCCTCGATGAGCTCGAGCCGCAACGGCGCCGACGGCGGCAGCGTGCTCGTGGTCGTCGTGGTCGTTGTCGTCGTGGTCGTTGTCGTCGTCGTCGTTGACGTGGTCGATGAGGTCGCAGTTGGCGGTGCTGATGAAGCTGCCGGGCGCTCCGGCGGCAGTGATGACACCGGGGTCGCATCGGGGGCCGTCTCCGAGCAGGCGACCGCCAGGAGGGCGATACCCGCCAAGCCCCAGATCGCCCGGAGCCGCATCACTACACGAAGCTCTTGGGGGACCGGCCGAAGACCCGCTCGACCATCGGAGCGAAGAATTCGAGCGGCTCCGAGTCGTAATCCGGATCGAAGCAATTCTGGTCGTACTTGGCGCAGAACTCGACCGTTGCCTCGTAGAGCGAATGATCTTTGAATCGATCGCGGGCGTTGCGATCCCCGCCGTAGTGGTGGAAGTAGTAGTAGCCCTGGAAGATCCCATGGTGGAGCACGATCCAGTAGAGATCCTCCGAGACGTAGGGACGCAGCACGCTGGCGGCCGCCTGTGAATGGTTCGCCGGCGAGATCATGTCGCCGATGTCGTGTACCAGGCACATGACAACGTAGTCCTCGTCACGGCCGTCGCGGTGAGCCCGGGTCGCCGACTGCAGCGAGTGCTCGAGGCGGGTGACGCGATACCCGGAGTCCTCGTCCATCGATCGCAGCATTGCCAGGATCCGGCCCGGAACCAGGGCGGCCTCTTCGGCCTCCTTGCGGGCGAGGAACTCGTACTCCTCCTTCGTGCCGTCGGCCATAGCGATGAAACTCACGGTGTCCATGGCGGGGACGTTAGCTACGCAACGATCGATCGGTCGCAACGTGAACGGTCGGCCGAACCAGGAACAACATCCATATTGATGACTTGGCGGTTTGCAGTGACTTGACGATTGTGCCGACAGGCCACGTCCTGGTCCATTCTCAGTTTTCACATTGGGGCACCTGGTGAGATCATTGCGGAGTGAGGATTCCGCCTGCCTCATCGCAAGGCTATCGACCCGGGCGTCGGTTCTTCACCGCCGTCTGTCTGGCTCTGACCGTGGCGGCCTGTGGCGGCGGAAGCCTCACGCTCACGGAGTACGCCACTGAAGTCGAGGCTCTCGTCGCCGAGATGGAATCGAGCTTCGATTCGATCGACGCCCGGTGGGAAGGCCGAACCCCGACCATTGAGGGCGCCCGGGAGTATTGGGATCGGCGACTGGAGATTCGCGCGGATTTCCTGGCCGGGGTTCAAGACCTGAGTCCGCCGGAGGAAATCGAAAGCCAGCACGAGACCGCCCTGGAACTGTTCGGCCGGATCACTGCGGCCGATGAGGCTCTGGCAGCTCGAGTGGCCGGGTTTGAGACGATCACCGACCATTGGCAATGGGTGGGCACCCCGGAGGGACATGCGGCGGAGGCCGTGCTGGCCGAGGTTTACTCGTTCTGTCGCGCCAGCCAGGAGGAGTACGACGCAACCGCAGACCGGGAGGCTCTCGAGGACGTCCCGTGGATTCCTCCCGAGATGCAGCAAGTCGTGAAAGTCGCTTTCGGCTGCCCACCTTGAAGCCCTGGGCTATTCCACCATCTTGCGCCGGAATAGGAAGATGGCGAAGGCCCCGGCCGCCAGCGTGTATGCCACCACCCAGGAGAAGTCCGCGGCAATCGCCCCGAAGCCGGCCCCATCGATCATGACATCGCGGGTGGCATCGAGAGCATGCGCAAAGGGAAACACGCTCGCAACGCTGCGAAAAGCCCCTCCGATCGCTTCGAGGTCCAACCAAGCTCCCCCGAATATCGTCAGCAGCAGGATCACGGCGTAGGCACCGGATAGCGGGGCGACGTCGAGAAGCGACCCCAGGATCATTCCCAGCCCGATGTAGAAGACCGCCATGAGGAGCATGATCAGGGCGACGAGACCCACACTCCCCTTGATCTCGAGACCGAAGAAAGCGCCGATGGCGAAGATGCCGATGCCCTGAACGATGGCGACCGGTACGTACGGCACGGAGTAGCCGGCAACGAAGTCGTTGGATCGCAACGGCGCCGTCAGCAGCCGGGCAAACAGGGCGCTTTCCCTGTCCCGGGCCAGCGCCATGGCCGTGCTGAACATCAGCATCACGAACCCAAAGAGAGCTATTCCGGGAGCCAGCACCGTGGCGGTGAAAAAGCTGTCGACTCCTCCGAGGGCTTGGAGCACGACCAGCAGCACTGCCGGCAGCGCGATCGTGAGACCGAGCGCCAGCGGATCCCGCCAGACTGCTTTCAGGTTCCTTTTGGCCAGCTCGGCGAATCTCATTCCCTCAGCTGCTTTCCGGTGAGATGCAGGAAGACATCGTCGAGACTGACCTGCTTGCGGTAGATCGACTCTATGGCGATTCCCATAGGGCGTAGGCAGTCTTCGATGTCATAGAGGGCGACGCCCTCGGCTTCGATCTCCACCCCACCCTCGATGCGGGTGACCTGCGGGTATCTCTGCCGAAGCGCACCTACCGCTTCGTCGGACATGTCTGCCGCCTCCACCACCGTTACCTGGGCCTCCGCGATCTGCTCTTTGAGCTCGCCGGGCGTCCCCAAAGCGACCACTTGGCCCTCGTCGACCACTGCGATCCTGTCGGCCAACGTGTCTGCTTCCTCGAGGTAGTGCGTGGTGAGCATGATGGTCGTGTCACCCTACAGTGCCTGCAGGTGGTCCCACATGCCTCTGCGCGACTGCGGATCCAGCCCGATGGTCGGTTCGTCCAGGAACAGCACCCGAGGGTCCGAGACGAGGGCCATGGCGATGCTGAGCCTTCGCTTAA
>CAMYJM010000030.1 GCA_947258635.1 uncultured Acidimicrobiaceae bacterium | reverse complement strand
AAAGTGAACTCTTTCACAAGTCGGCACTGACCTTATACGATGAAACTCCCCGGCGCAACGGTTTTCTCACATAACCTGTGATTACGGGCGCGTTGCGGCAATTATCCTGCTCTGAGGCGGCCTCCGGCCGGCCCGAAACACGGAAAGAACTCAAGCCAAGTGACCATCAAAGAGGAGCTCGCTGCCAACCTCAGGGAAGCGATGCGGGCCAAAGACAAGCCGCTAATCAACGTGATTCGCCAGATCGAGAACGAGGTATTGGTGCAAACGAAGTCGCCGGGGTTCACCGGCGAGATCGACGACGACCTCTACCTGCAGACGATCGCCGGCTACGTGAAGAAGATGAGGAAGGCCCGCGACGAGTTCGAGGCCGCCGGGGAACGGGGCGCCGCGAATGCGGCCAAGCTGACTTTCGAGATCGATTATCTCGCCCGCTGGCTCCCCGCCCCAGTCGACGAGGCCGCGGTCCGCGAGTTGGTGCGGGCGGCGATCGCCGAGCTCGGCGTCGCCGATCCGAAGCAGGTGGGACGCGTGATGGGTCACATCATGAAGGGCGGCGCCGACCTCGACGGCAGTCTCGTCAGCCAGATGGTGCGAGAAGAGCTGGGCGCATAGCCGTCCGCCGCCTGCCCGATCATCGTCCGATGCTGGCGCAGACCGGCTCGGGAAGCCCCCCGCGCGGCGAGGACTGGTTGCACGAGATCAAGTGGGACGGAGTGCGGGCCATCGTGACGCGAGACCACGATCTCGTCGCCATCCGATCACGTTCCGGCCGGGAGATGAGCGCCAACTACCCGGAGATCGCCGCAGCAGCGGCTGCGTTTGCTCCCGGCCTCATCGTCGATGGTGAGATCGTGGCGCTCGACGCCGCAGGCGCTCCGTCCTTCGAGTTGCTGCAGCGCCGCATGAATCTGAGTTCACCGACGCTCGTGGCCCAGGCCGCCGAGGCGGTCCCGGTGACGATCGTTGTGTTCGACGAGCTGCAACATCCGGACTCAGGCAGCATGCTGGCGATGCCGCTGGCGGACAGGCTCGACCGTCTCGCCGCGCTCGATCTCCCGGACGTGTTTGTTCGGTCCGAGGCCTTCGACGATGCCACCGGGCTGTGGGAATCCGCCCGTGACCGCGGCCTCGAGGGAGTCGTCTCCAAGAAGCGGAGCAGTCCCTACCGTCCGGGCGTACGTTCACCAGATTGGATCAAGAGCGTCGCCTTCAAGTCGCTGCGAGCCGTCGTCGGCGGGTTCACGCAAGGCGGCGGTGGCCGCCACGGAGGATTCGGAGCGTTGCTCCTGGGGCTGGCGGCGGGGGAGCGCCTGCGCTGGATCGGGTCGGTCGGCTCCGGGTTCAGCGCCGCCGCCGTCCGGGCGATCAGGCAAGCGCTCGACGAGATGACGACCACCGATTCGCCGTTTGAATCTCAACGAGACCTGCCGGCCGGCGCCACCGGGGTGGCCCCGGCGCTCGTCGCCGTCGTCCAGTACCGGGAGTGGACGGCGGCCGGCCGGCTCCGCGGGCCTTCCTTCAAGGGGTTCACCGACCATCCGGCCGCCGAGGTCACCTGGGAGGCCGAGGGGCCGTACTCGGTGGGTGGGTAGCGGCCGGCCGCCAAACTCGCGAAATCTGGTGCTCCAGACATCGGGGCCCCATGCCGATTCTCCACCATGGTGATACTCCAGGCACTCGTGACGGCAGCGACGATGCTGCTCGTGACGTACGCCTGGCGAATCACTCTCGCGGTCGAGGCAGAGGAGCAGTCCCGCTAGCGGCTCTATCTTCCGCCGCTGCGTCGGCCGACGGTCTGTCATTGAGGGCCGGATTGACGAAACCGTCTTCGTACATCCGCGTCGTGAGTTCATGGCGGCTGGCCACGCCCAGCTTCCTGAAGATGTTGTGCATGTGGTTCTCCAGGGTCTTGACCGAGATGCCCAGGTCGGTTGCGGTCTCGCGGTAGGTGTAGCCGCGAGCGATCAATGCCACGACCTCGCGCTCCCGGGGTGTCAGCCGGTCGACGTGCGAGAGCGGGGGAACGCTCTCGTCGATATCGAGCAGATAGCCGGCGACATGACGTGAGATGGGACGGCCACCGGCAAGCGCTTCTGCAACGAGGTCGCACAGATCTCCCTCCAGGTCCTTGGTGAGGTAACCGTCAACCCCGACATCGAGCAATCTCGCCACGTCCTGTCGAGACGTTGACACGGTCAGCGCCAGGAACTTGGTGGCGGGATGGGTCTTGCGTACCTCCTCGACGACCGTGGCGCCGCTGCCTTCCTTGATCCGAATGTCCAGCAACACGAGTTCCGGCTCGAGCTCGCGGATCATCGCCACCGAATCGGTGACATTGTCGGCTTCGCCGATGACGTCGTAGCGCTTGGAGAGAAGGTGGCGGCTGCCGGCGCGCGTCAACGGCTCGTCTTCGACGAGGAATATGCGGGTGCGCTGATCACTCACGATGCCTCCCAGTTGATTGCCACCTCGGTGCCGCCGTTCGGCGACGTCGATAGGGTCACCGCACCGCCGACCGCCTGCACCCGGTCGATCAGGCTGTGGTCGAGGCCGCTGTCGGTAGCCGACGTCTCGGGATCGAACCCGTGGCCTCGATCCTTCACGAAGATCTGCGTCCGATCGGATCGCAGTTCGGCGTACAGGTCGATCTTGTCGGCGCCGGAGTGCTTGGCGGCGTTGACGAGGGCCTCCTGGGTCGCGGCCAACACTGCCTCGCAGCATGTGTTCACGTCGGCGTCCCCGCGCACGACTGCGTCGATCTCGATTCGGTAGACGTCTTCGACTTCGTCACAAATGCCCTGCAGGGCGGCTCGGGCGCTGTGTGCGTAGGGAGATCGGTATTCGGAGATGGTTCGCTTCAGCTGTCTTTCCTGGCGGCGCGCCAGATAGCGGACCTGCCGTGGATCGTCTGCATCCCGGCGCAATGCCCCGAGAGTCTGCAGCACGGTGTCGTGGAGCCGGTTCGCCAGCTCGAGTCGCTCACTGTGTCGGGCCTCGGCGGCGTTGGCCTCATCCAGCTCGTCGCGGGTGACGAGCAGCCGGCGTTCCTGCGCCCGCAGCGCGTCGAACCCCGCCCCCAGGATGACGGCGAATACGATGAAGACGATACTTCCGACCAGCCCAACGAAGCTCCGGCCGTCAACGAGGTGGACCACGGCCTGTTCGGCCGTCAAGACGATGGAGGAGAACAGGGCGCCGCGCAGGCCGTAGCGGTAGGCCGAGATTGCCAGCGTCGACACCGGGTATCCGCCGTGGAAGAGATCCTCGGCACCCGCAATCGTGGAGGCCGCCCCAATGACGAGGGCAACGGCGAGATCGGCGATCACAAACCACCGGGCGCCGATCTGATTCGAGGAACCGGCCGCCCACAATGTGAGGCCGGTCCATGCGGTGGCGAGCGTCGCCGCCCCGATCACCACGGGCACGGATGCGTTGTCGTCCACGAGTGCGGTGAGCACGGCGAGGACCATGAGCCAGATCCAGCCGAGGATTCGGAACAAGAGAACGATTCCACGCAAGGTGCCGTCCACCGGAAGCTCGTGGTCGGCGAACGTCTGCGGCGTCGTCATGAGTTGAGGGTACAGATGTCGGCAGGCGGGACGTATGGGGGATCACCCCCAGCTCCGGTCTCGGGGCCGGAGAGGTCAGCCCGCCTTCTTGGCCTTGGTGGCCTCGACGCTGGCCTTGAGGGCCTCCATCAGGTCGACGACGCCGGTCGCCTGCGGCGCTTCCGGAGCGACTATCTCCTGGCCGTCCACCTTGAGTTGGGCCGCCGCCTCGACCGCTTCGCGAGACTCGTCGTTCCACGCAGAGGGGTCGAAAGCGCCGGTGAGGTTGTCGATGATCATCTCGGCCATCTTGACTTCCTCGTCGCGGACCTCTTGCTCCTCCGCCTCGAGGGTCTCGAAGGCGGGCTCACGGATCTCGTCGGGCCAGTACATGGTCTCCATCAGGATGACGCCGTCATCGGAGCGCAAGGTGGCCAGATACTCCCGCTCCCGGATGGCAACTTTGGCCAGGCCCACCATGTTCTTGGTCGCCAGCGCCTTCTCCAGAATGCGGTAGGCCTTGACTCCGGTCTTTTCAGGCGCCAGGTAATACGTCGTGCGGTAGTAGATCGGATCGATATCTGCCTGGGCGACGAACTGAACGACGTCGACCACTCCGCCGGTACCGCCCTTGGCGATATCGGCCAACTCCTCGGAGGTGAAGACCACGAAGCGGCCCTTGTCGATCTCGTATCCCTTGACGATGCTCTCGTATGGCACCTCGACGCCGTCGGTCTCGGCCACTCGCTTGTACTTGATCGGGCTGTGGTCGGAATCGCGCAACTGGCGGAACTTGGGCCGCTTGTTCTCAGTTGCGGCGTAGAGCCCGACCGGGATCGTCACCAACCCGAACGAGATGGCGCCCTTCCAGATCGATCGCATGACAAACCCCTCGGCTATTTATCGCGGTGAACAGTTCGCGAAAAACGATAGTGGATCGCCGGCGCTTGCGTGAAGGGCGGATGCCGCGGAGGCTTCCGTACACTGGCGGATCGTGAAACCGCAGTTGTGGCCGGACCACACAGACTTTCGCTGGGAGAAAGACGATCGCGGCACGCTGGTCGTGCTGCTGGCGTCCGCCGTCTTGCTGCTCGTCTTCTTCTACTGGGGCCGACCGATCTTCTACTTCACGAGCGGCCTCTCGGGGTACGTGGCCGATCTGGCGTACGGCCCGCTCGATGAGTTCCCCGACGTGGGAGCGTATTTGTGGTGGGGTCTCACCTCGATGGTGTTCCGCGTCGGCATCCCGCTGCTGCTGATCGTGTGGGTGTTGCGCGCCTCGCCGCGCGACTTCGGTTTCCGGCTGGAAGGGATTGCGGCTCATCTCCCGATCTACGGGCTGATGTACCTGGCGATGCTGCCGGTGTTGATCTGGGTTTCCAGCTTCGATTCCTTCCTCAGCTACTACCCCTTCTATTCACGGGCCGTCGAGGGCGGGGCCGGGTTCTGGCTGTACGAACTCGGCTACGGGCTCCAGTTCGTCGGCGTCGAAGCCTTCTTCCGGGGCTTCATGACATTCGGGCTGTTGCCGCGGTTCGGGGCTCTTTCGGTGGTCGTGATGACCGTTCCCTACACGATGATCCACTTCGCCAAACCGATGCCGGAAGCCTTCGCCGCCATCGTCGCCGGGCTCGTGCTGGGGACCATGGCGGTTCGCTCGCGCAGTTTCGTTCCCGGGGTCTTCCTGCACGTTGCCGTAGCCATCACGATGGATCTCCTCGTGCTCGCCCGACTGGGTGCGATCGGCAACCTCTTGTGATGTTGAGTTCACCGGCTGCGAGGGCGGGGTACAATCGCCGCCCGCGGGCCCCAGTAGCTCAGGGGATAGAGCACCGGCCTCCGGAGCCGGGTGCGCAGGTTCGAATCCTGCCTGGGGCGCAGATGAGTACTTGCTACTGAGTACTCAGTACGAGGTACTCAGTATTGAGTACTCGCGATTCGAGCTCACGGTGGAGTTCCGATGTCCCTGATTGCTGACCTATCCGAGCAGTTCGGCCGGGCCTTCGTCGCCCTCGGCCTCGAGCCCGCCGACGGCGGAGTGGCCGTCTCGCAACGCCCCGAGCTGGCGCAATTCCAGTGCAATGGCGCCCTCGGCGCGGCCAAGCGCGCCGGCCGCCAACCGCGTGAGCTCGCCGCAGCCGTCATTGCGGCGCTCGACGACACCTCACGCTTCGCCGATCTCTCCATCGCCGGTCCCGGTTTCATCAATATCACCCTCAGCGACGATGCCCTGGCCACGTTCGTCGAAGGGGTTCATGCCGGTGGGGGAGTTGGCGTGGATCAGGCAGCGACGCCCGTCAAGATGATCATTGACTACGGAGGGCCCAACGTCGCCAAGGAGCTCCATGTGGGGCACTTGCGGCCGGCCGTGATCGGCGAGAGCCTCAAGCGCATCTTCTTCGCCCTCGGCAACGAGGTCATCGGTGATGTCCATCTTGGTGACTGGGGGAGTCCCATGGGCCAGCTCCTTGCCGAGCTCGAGGACCGCCAACCAGATCTTCCGTACTTCGACGAGAGCCTCACTGGCCCCTATCCGACGGAATCGCCGGTGACGATGGCGGACCTCAACGAGATGTACCCCGCCGCATCGAGCAAGGCCAAAGCCGACGATGAGTTTGGGGAGCGGGCACGGCGGGCCACAGCCGAATTGCAGAAGGGACGACCCGGCTACCTCGCCCTGTGGAACCACTTCCGAGAGGTCTCTATCGATGCGATCAAGGAGGTCTACGACGAACTCGGAGTGACCTTCGATCTGTGGCACGGCGAGAGCACCGTCGCCGAGCGGCTCGATCCGCTCATCGAACGCCTCCTCGATTCCGGTGTGGCGCGGCGCAGCGAAGGGGCGGTGGTGGTCGACGTCGCCCTTCCCGACGACAAGGGTGAGATCCCGCCTCTGCTCATGGCGAAATCGGATGGGGCCACGCTCTACACGACCTGGGACGTGGCAACGATCGAGGATCGGGTCGACGAATTGGGTGTCGCCGCCATGATCTATGTCGTCGATGCGCGCCAGTCGCTCCACTTCGAGCAGGTCTTCCGGGCGGCCCGCAAGGCCGGCATCGTGGGCGATGACGTCCTCCTCGAGCATGCCGGCAACGGCACCGTGAACGGACCGGACGGCAAGCCGCTCAAGACTCGTGACGGCGGCACCCCGCTGCTGCGAGGGCTCATCGACGATGCGGTGGCGCGAGCGGCAGACCGCCTCGCCGAAAACGATCTGGCGAGCGAGTACGCCTCGGAGGAACGCACCGCAATCGCCCGGCTCGTCGGCCTGTCCGCTCTCAAATATGGTGACCTGCAGAACCATCGCGCCAGCGACTACATCTTCGACCTGGACCGCTTCGTCTCCTTCGAGGGGCGCACCGGTCCCTACCTGCTGTATAGCGCGGTGCGGATGCAGTCGATCCTGCGCAAGGCGGCTGAGGCCGGGATCAAGCCGGGACCGATCGCGCCGCCGGTAGGTGAGTACGACCGCAACCTGATGCTGGCCCTGCTGCAGCTTCCGGAGACCGTTGTCCGGGCCGCGGAGCACCGGGCCCCCAATCACGTCGCGCTGTACGCCTACGAGCTGGCGGCAGAGTTCAGCCGCTTCTACGAGCATTGCCGCATCCTCGACGAGCCCGACGCGACGCGGCGGGCGGGTTGGTTGGGACTCGTCGAACTGTGCCTGCGTGAGCTCAGCTTCCTGCTCGATCTGCTGGTCCTGGAAGTACCGGAGCGGATGTGACTCCGATCCGGCGGGACCTCCTTCCCGACACGGCGACCGTAGATGGGTCCGGCCGGCTCGCGATCGGCGGCTGCGACGTGCTCGACCTGGCGGCTGAGTTCGGGACCCCGCTGTTCGTCTACGACGAGCAACACCTCCGTTCACGGTGCCGCGAAGCCGTGGCCGGATTCCCCGATGGGGTCGCCTATGCCACCAAGGCCTTCCTGTGCGGCGCAATGGCGCACCTGGCGTACGAAGAAGGCATGGATCTCGACGTGGCCACGGGTGGCGAGCTGCAGGTGGCCCTCCATGCCGAAGTACCGGCCGATCGGCTGATCTTCCACGGCAACAACAAATCGCCGCTGGAACTCGAGATGGCACTCGATGCGGGTGTCAAGCGCATTGTCGTCGACAACTCGGACGAGATGGATCGGCTGGAAGCTCTGCGCGGCCGCGGACCTGCCGTCGACGTTCTGATACGCGTCAATCCGGCGGTCCAGGCTCACACGCACCACTATCTGCAGACCGGCGTTGCCGACTCGAAGTTCGGCTTTGCCCTAGCCGGCGGCGTTGCGGCCGCCGCGGTGGCCCGGGCCCGGGCGTCGCGCGCAATGCGCTTCATCGGGATTCACGCCCACATCGGCAGTCAGGTGTACGCCACCAGCTCTTTCGCCAAGACAATCGAGGCGCTGGCCGGCTTCGCCGCCGAGAGCGCCGCAGAGGAGTTGTCCATCGGAGGTGGCCTCGGCGTCGCCTACGTCGGCGACGAGCGGGCGCCGTCCCTGTCCGACTGGGCGGCCACAGTGCGGGCGGCCGGCGAGAGCCTCGGGGTGACGGCGCGGATCACTGCCGAACCGGGAAGAAGCATCGTGGCGGCGGCGGCCGTCACCGCGTACCGCGTCGGTGTGATCAAGCGGATCGCCGGGATTCGCACCTATGTGGCCGTCGATGGCGGAATGAGCGACAACCCGCGGCCGGTCTTGTACGGGAGCGGCTATGAGGCCTTCCTGGGCCGCAGTACCGACGCCGAACGGGAATTGCCGGTCCGCATCGTCGGCAAACACTGCGAATCGGGTGATGTCATCGTTGCCGAGGCAATGATCCCTGAAGATACGGTGGTCGGCGACGTGCTGATCACACCCGTGACCGGCGCCTACGGGCACTCGATGGGCTCGAACTACAACATGGTGTTGCGCCCGCCGGTCGTGTTCGTCAGAGACGGCTCCGCCCGGCTGGTCGTACGTCGGGAGACCTACTCAGATCTGTTGGCGCGCGACCTCGGCGTTTGAGCCGGCTTCTGCTCGACGAGGCCACACATCACTGTTGTTCGGTCTCGCAATTCTGGAAGATGTCTAGTGCCTGGTGGCCGATGCAGACATCGACCCCGTAACCGCCGTTGAGAGTGTCCTCGCCGCGACCGCCGTTCAGCTCGTCGGCGCCCCTGCCTCCGCAGATGATGTCGGCGCCGGCCGACCGCTTCACCACGTCGTTTCCCTCCCGGGCGTGGAAGACATCTCGACCGCCGGTGCCGCGGATCACGTCGTCGCCGTCGGTTCCGACGATCGTGGCTCGCTCGCCTTCACAGATGTAGACGCCGGAGCCGGCCACACCGGCGTCCGGGTTGATGCGGCCGAGCGCAACAACGGTGGCGATGATGAGAGCGAACCCGACGATGAGTCCGACCGCGATTCCGAAGATGCCACGGACCCCCGGAGCGCGCTGGCCGGTCGTATGCGACGTCCGCAGCTCGTGGAACAGGTCCACGAACTTGTCCTCATTGCCAACCGGTTCGTCTCCCATCATCTTTCCCTAATCAACTACCGAGATCCGATGGGCTGTCTCTGCTGTGACACCATTCTACGGACAGGCGGCTGCGATGCCGGGCGATTCATCCCATCGATCTACTATCTCGGGTTCGACAGACACACGGGGAATCGATGAAGACAGTCGGAATCGGATTGCTGGGAGCCGGCATCGTTGGCGGATCGTTGATCCGGCGCCTGGTAGAAGAGCACGCCGCCATCGAAGCCAAGACCGGGCTCGACCTCGAGCTGCGCCGCGTTGCCGTGCGTGACATGGAGAAGGCGCGCTCCGTCGAGCTCGACCGCGCCCTGGTTACGACGAATCCGCAGCTCGTCGTCGACGACCCTGAGGTGCGACTGGTGGTGGAGGTGATGGGCGGCCTCGAGCCCGCCGGCGAGATGGTCTTGCGAGCCCTGCGCGCCGGCAAGCCGGTCGTGACCGCCAACAAGGCTCTCCTCGCGGAGCGCGGGCCTGAGTTGTTCGCCGCGGCGGAGGCCGCCGGCGTCCCGCTGCTCTTCGAGGCCGCGGTGGGCGGCGGCATACCCATCATTCGACCTCTGTCAGAGACGTTGGCCGGCGAGCAGATCGAGCGGGTCATCGGCATCGTGAACGGCACCACCAATTTTATTCTGTCCCGCATGGCGGAGGACGGCGCCACATATGGCGACGCTCTCAGTGAGGCTCAAGGGCTCGGCTACGCCGAGGACGTTCCGGCCGCCGATGTCGGTGGCGGCGACGCCGCCGCCAAGGCCGCCATTCTGGCGAGCCTGGCGTTCGGGACATGGGCCGGAATCGACAACGTGTATCACGAGGGCATCGAGAAGATCACCACGGCCGACATGAAGTGGGCGTCCGAGCTCGGCTACACGATCAAGCTGCTGGCCATTGCCGAGCGCCTGGCAGCCGGAGTGAGCGTGCGGGTCTATCCGGCGATGCTGCCCAAAGCACATCCGCTGGCGACGATCCGCGGGGCGACGAACGCCGTGTTCATCGAGGGGCCGTCGATCGATGAGCTGCTATTTGCGGGCCCCGGCGCCGGCGGGGAGCCCACGGCCACCGCCATGCTCGGGGATGTGATCGATGCCGCCCGGGAAATCCTCGCCGGTGCCCAGGCGGCGCCGCGGATCCGGTTCTCGCCCGGCGAGCTGGTGGCATTCGAGACGGTCGACACGAAGTGGTACGTTCGTCTGGAGGTCGACGATCAGCCCGGCGTGCTCGCGCAAGTCGCCGGCGAGTTCGGCAAACACGACGTAAGCATCAAGTCGGTGCTCCAGGAGGGGCGGGGTGAAGACGCCACTCTGATGATCGTCACCCACCTCGCGCCGGAAGCAAAGCAGCGGGCCGCCCGCCGCGCCATCGAAGAGATCGTGAATGTGCGCAGCGTGGCCTCGGTCGTCCGCGTGGAGAGCCCCGACGTCTGAGTCGCGAATTCTTCAAGGAATAATTCGATCCGGCCGATGCTTTTTGCTAATCGACCGATTCGGATTAACATCCTCCCTGGATCGTTATCCACTCCCCAAAACGCTGGCGGCAGCTCTGCTGCATGTGACGGGGAAATCCAGCCAACTGTGGTGGGGCATTCGCGTTATCGGCGCACGTCAATATGCCCCCGCCCGGTTGAGGTTCAACGAACAGCCTTCATAGCTGCCGAAAGGGGCATCAGGCGAATGACCACACGAGCCAGACTGCAAGAGCTCGGTCTCGACGCACTCCGCGAGCTGGCGGGATCTGTGGAGGTCGAGCACGATGGACTGCAGAAGTCCAAGCTCATAGCTGCCATCGTCGGATCCGAGAAGTTCGACGAAGCCATGCTCCCCGAGGTCGCGGTGGAAGAGCCGGCCAAGGAAGTCAAGGCGAAAACCGGCGGCGACAAGTCCCGCGCGGACGACCGTTCCGGCGACCGCTCGGATGACGGCGGTGATCGCGAGAGCGGGCAGGGCAATCGCAATCGGCGCCGCAGGGGACGGGGACGGGGCTCCCAGGAGCCCGTCGACGAGTCGGAGCTCGAGGTTCGCGAGGGCATCCTCGACATCCTTCCCGAAGGCTACGGTTTCCTGCGATGCGGCGGCTACCTGCCTGGGGAAAAAGACGCGTACGTGGCGGCCAACGTCATCCGCAAGGCCCGCCTCCGCAAAGGTGACATCGTGTCCGGCCCGGTACGCCCGGCGCGGGCGCAGGAGAAGTTCCCGGCTTTGGTACGAGCCGTCAAGGTCAACGGCCTCGAGCCGGACGAGGCGCAGGAGCGCCAGAAGTTCTCCAACCTGACCCCGCTGTTTCCCGACAGCCGTTTGCGGCTCGAAGTCGATGGCCAGCCCGGGTCGATGCTGCCCCGAATCATCGACTTGATCGCACCGATCGGCAAAGGGCAGCGGGGACTCATCGTCTCGCCACCGAAGGCCGGTAAGACGACGGTGCTCAAAGAGATCGCCAACTCGGTCGCGGTCAACAACCCGGAATGCCACCTCATGGTCGTGCTCGTCGACGAGCGCCCCGAGGAGGTCACCGACATGCAACGGTCGGTCAAGGGTGAGGTCATATACTCGACTTTCGACCGCCCGGCCGAAGAGCACACTCAGGTGTCGGAACTCGCAATCGAACGGGCCAAGCGGCTCGTCGAGATGGGCGCCGACGTTGTGATCTTGCTCGACTCGATCACCCGGCTCGCCCGGGCGCACAACCTGGCGACACCGGCCTCCGGCCGCATCCTGTCCGGTGGGGTCGACTCGACTGCGCTGTACCCCCCGAAGCGGTTCTTCGGGGCGGCCCGCAATATCGAAGAGGGTGGCAGCCTGACCATCATCGGCACCGCCCTCGTCGAGACCGGGTCCCGCATGGATGAGGTCATCTTCGAGGAGTTCAAAGGCACCGGCAACATGGAGCTGCGCCTCGATCGCAAGCTCGCCGACAAGCGTATTTACCCGGCAATCGACATCGAATCGTCGGGCACCCGTCGCGAAGAGCTGCTCTTCCACGAAGACGAACTGACCCAGGTGTGGAAGCTCCGCAGAGTGTTGCTGGCGCTCGAGTCCGGGGCGTCGCTCGAATTGCTCATCGACCGCTTGAAGTCCACGACGTCCAATGCGGAATTCCTGGTGAGCATCGCCAAGAGCGGCACCTAGCAAATCGCAAGTACTAAGTACTAAGTACTTAGTACTGGATAGTGCTCGCCTCTCAGTTCTCGTCCCTGCCCGTCACAGCTACAATTCACACTTCACCCACAGGAGCCGAGCCTTGAAGCCAGATATTCACCCCGAATACCGCGATGTCGTATTCCAGGACACGTCGTCGGATCTCGCTTTTCTCACCCGATCGACGATCGAGACGACCGAAACCATCGAGTGGGAGGACGGCAAGTCCTATCCGCTGGCCAAGGTCGAGATCTCGAGCCAGAGCCATCCGTTCTACACGGGTAAGCAGATCCTGGTTGACTCCGGCGGCCGAGTAGAACGATTCCGCAAGCGCTACGCCAGGACCGCTACGGCCACTCCCAAGAGCCCCCCGCCGGCAGCACCGGCCCGGCCCGCACCTCCAGAGCCGGACGACACCGCGGCCGACGCGGAGTCTTAGCTTGTCCCGTCCGCCCGGCGCCACCGTCGGTGGCCAGGCAGTCATCGAGGGCGTGATGATGCGAGCCCCGAGCGCATGGGCCGTCGCCGTGCGGCGGCCCGATGGCGTCATCGAGGCGCAGAGCAACGTGCTGCCCAGGCTGAGTTCTCGCTCTCGCGCGGCGCGGATGCCGTTTCTGCGCGGCGTCATGGTCTTGCTCGAGTCGCTGAGCCTCGGCTTTCGTGCACTCTCCTGGTCGGCGCAGCGCGCCGGCGAGGAGGATGAGGAGATCACGCGGGGCCAGGCGATCGGCACGATGGTCTTCGCCGTCATCTTCGCTCTGGCGCTCTTCGTCCTGCTCCCGGCTTTCGCCGCCGGCTACCTGAAGCGCTACTTCGACGACTCCTCCTTGTGGTTCGTGATACTCGACGGGTTGTTGCGTATCGCTCTGATCGTTGGTTACATCTGGGCGATCTCGCGCTCGAAGGAGATCCAACGCGTCTTCATGTATCACGGCGCCGAGCACAAGACGATTCACGCCTATGAGGCGGGCGATCCCCTCGTGATCGACGCCATCCAGAAGTACAGCCCG
>CAMYJM010000029.1 GCA_947258635.1 uncultured Acidimicrobiaceae bacterium | reverse complement strand
CCTGCCATGGCCCGTCGCGATCCCGCACGTGATGATCTGGACGGCTCGTTCACTCCTCCAGGCGGGGTCCAAGGAGGCGCGGCGCCGGGTATGGCACGGTTTCCGGGTAGGCTGGTCGGAGCCGGCCGGCGAGCGCCTGCCCATGTCCTGGCGAACCATGTGGCGCATGACGAAGTTGGGTCGGCCCCCAGTTGTATGACCATCGTCGGAATACCCTGTCGCGGCCATACGTCCCCTACAGTTGCGGCATGATCGAACCGATTGAGCCATGGGGGTGCTCATGAGGACCAAACCCACATCTCGCCGGCTGACTGCACTGATGACAGTGGTCCTGGTCGTGTGGTCTCCGGCCGCTGCCATTGCCGTCGACGACGCACCCGACGAGGGCGACTTTGACGTCCACGGTCACGCTGAAGAGGACATCTACCAGCTGGACTCCGCCTCATCGGCGCCCGGAGCGACGTTCTTCAACGAGTCGGCAGGGTGTTTCGAGTCCAACGGGGCGAAGTCGCCGGCGACCACCACCAACTCGACCGGCAACCGCTCAATCCCGTCGAATCACCAGGTGCGGGGCCCGTGGGGTGACTTCTTCGGCCGCGACTACGGCGACGTCAGCAGCTCGATGGTGCGCTGGACCGTGCCGATGAGCGGGGGCAAGACCGTTCTCGTTCACCGCCGGGCATATCCGGCGTTCCAATTGGTGACGCAGAACCTGGCGGCGCGACAAGCCGAGGGCAAGTACTACAACGTGCGGATGGCCTCCGGCTGGGTGTGGCGTCGCATCGGCGGCAGCTACCGGATGTCGACCCATGCTTTCGGCACCACCATCGACATCAACTGGGATACCAACCCCTATCGTCGCGACAACGCCATGATCACCGACCTGCCGGGCTGGTTCGTGCAGGCGTTTCGCGATGCCGGGTTCTGCTGGGGGGGTGATTGGATGTACCTCAAGGACACCATGCACTTCGCCTGGAAGGGCCCTGCGGCGACGCCGGGCTATGGAAGCCTCCCCAAGCCGTATGCGCCGAACACAGCGGCCGCAGCGTACACCGACGTTGCCTGGTCGAGCTGGAGCGGCTTCAACCATGCCGGCGGTGGCCAGTTCGTGATCGCCGATGGCAACAGTGACGGTGCCCCGGACCTGGTGCGGATGCGCAACCACGGCGACGGCATTCAGCTCTCCTATGCCCGCTCCTCGATGGACTTCCGCCGGTGTGGTGTCACCTCCTACACGGCGCACGGCGCCCGCGGGGCCGACGAGTACATCCTTGCCGACTTCGACGGCGACTCGCGCCCCGACCTGTGGGCCGTCGACACCGGCGGATCGAAGGTGCGCATCGAGGCCTACACCTACAAGAGCGGTTACCGGAAGAAGAGGGCCGTCACCACCGGCGCTCCCCCCCGATCCGGCGCCGTCTACATGGCGGGTGACTACAACCGCGACGGCAGGCTCGACCTCTATGTGGTCACCCCCGGGGCCGATACGCGAGTCGAGGTGTGGAACGGCGCCACCCGCTTTGGCAAGCGACTGGTCGACGGGACCTCCGGTCTGAACACCAGCGGCGCCTGGCAGTTCTCCATTGGCGATCGCGACGTCGATGGGCGAGACGACGTTGTCGCCATCGATTCAAAGGGATCGGTGCGCTTGCGGACTCTACGGGCCGCAGACAAGTTCGACGCCGCCGCCGTCGCCTCCACGACCGGGGCCACCGCCGCATCGGGCGACCACTTCGCCATCGGCGACCTCGACGGCGACGGCCGCCCCGATCTGTGGCAGATAGCGAAGTCGGGCCGGGTGACGGTTCGCCGCGGCGGTAACTCCACCCTCAATGTCTCCTACTGGTACCAGACGCCGGGCTGGACGTGCGGCAGACTGTCTCCCGCCGACCGATGGGATTTCGACGGCGACTCGTTCCACGACATGGCCCTCGGTTCGCCGAAAGAGGATATCGACGCGACCTCCAACGCCGGCGCCGTGAACGTCATCTACGGCTCGAAGGACGGTCCCACGGTAGCCAACGATGATCTGTTCTATCAGGATCAGACGGCGATCGAAGGAGTCTCCGAGGCCGGGGACAAGTTCGGCGGTGGCATGGCATCGGGAGACTTCGACCATGACGGCTACGCAGATTTGGCGATCGCGGCTCCCAGCGATGACGTGGGTCCGGTGGTCGACGGAGGATTGGTCAATGTCATCATGGGGACCCGCTATGGCCTTGGTACCTCGGGCGGTCAGCTATGGCATCGCGACCGCGCCGGCGTTCTCGGCACGGCCGCTGCCGGGGATCGGTTCGGCGCCGCGCTTGCCTCCGGGGACTTCAACAGCGACGGGTTCTATGACCTGGCGGTCGGGGTTCCCGGCGACACGGTCGGTGGATCCCGGGCCGCCGGCTCAGTCACCGTGCTCTATGGCACCAAGTCGGGTCTATCGGCGACCGGCGATGAGATCTGGCATCAGAACAGCGCAGGCATCCTCGGCGTCGCCGGTGCCGGCGACAGGTTCGGGGGAGCGCTTGCCGTCGGAGACTTCGACCGCGACGGCTACGACGACCTGGTTGTCGGCGCTCCCGGGGATCAGGTGGGCTCGGCCGTGGGTGCCGGGCAAATCCACATCATCTACGGCTCGCGCCGCGGCCTCACCTCCGCCGGCAACCAGCGCTTCCATCAGGACAGCCCGAATGTCGGCGAAGTCGCCGGCGAGTACGACAAGTTCGGCGCCGCGATCGCCGCGGGCGATTTTGACGGGGATGGCTACAGCGATGTGGGCGTTGGCGTTCCCCGAGAGGACGCCGGCAGCAAGATCTCGATTGGCAAGGTGCATGTGCTTTACGGAAGCGCCCGCGGCATCACTGCTGCCGGCAACGAGGTGTGGAGCCAGGCGAGCCCGGGAGTGGGATCGGGGCCGCAGCGCCGTGACCGCTTCGGCGCGGCTCTGGCGGCTGGCGATTTCGATGACGACGGGTTTACCGACCTCGCCGTAGGGGTTCCGGGCGAGGACCTCGACCGAGCCCGCAATACGGGCGCCGTCAACATCCTCCACGGCCGCCGCGCCGGGCTGGTGGCCCGCAAAGGCAACTTCTTCGCTCAGGGCTACAACGGCCTCGTCGGCACCTCCGAGTCCGGCGATAGGTTTGGCGCCAACCTGCGGGCCGTTGACGTCGACGGCAACGAGCGCTGGGACCTGATAGTGGGGATCCCAGGCGAGGACCTGGCGGCGGTCAACGCGGGCGCGGTAATCCTGATCGAAGGCACGGCCACGGGGCTGAAGACCACGAAGGCCTCGGTGTGGCACCAGGACACAGACGGAATCGCCGGGACCGTCGAAGCCGGCGACGGCTTCGGGAAGCTCGATTGAGGTTCGAGCCAAGCAGGCTTGGCCCGAGCTGGATCCCGCTACTCGTTCGCTTCTGCAGCTAGTTCGGCGGCTTGGCGCATGCGGGTTATGCCGACTTCGTTGAAGGGCTCCTCTCCAGCGCGGATGCGGCGCTGCAGGTCGTCGGTGACCCGCCGTGTCTTGGCGACGACGGCCGGGGGATAGGCATAGACCACCTGGTGGGCGGCGAACTCATCTTCGTCGGCAATGACCACCTGATCATCGGCGAGACGTACCACATCGAGATCGAGGTCGATCATCGTGACCCGATCGCCGTTCCACGCGGCCGGTGTGACTATGTCGACATAGAGGTCATACCTGCCGGAGTCGTTCCAGATCGCCGTCCACCACTCGCCGGGAGCAACGAGTTTCACGTTCAGGTGGTTGAACGTCTTGGCCGGATCGCCGGCACGTTGGGCGGTCGACCCCGGCGGCGTCCACAACCATGTGCCCCACTCGTCCTCGTCCAAGCGGTACATGGCAAATCGCCAATGGGGGCGGCTGAGCCACTTGCGGAAGTCGATGTCAACCGTCGGGCCGTTCACGGCACCGTGTTCCCCACGCCCACCGCCAGCCCGCAGATCTAGTCGACCGTCCATGTCCCGACGCTGCGGACCAGCCGACTGAGGTCGCCCGGGCCCTTCTGGGCCTGCGCGTCGACGAGCTGTTGCTTGACCATCGCCTCGTAGCTGGGCCGGTCGACATCGCGGAATACTCCAACCGGCGTCGGCCCGTACGGGCCGTGGGAGAGACGGCTCAGCGCGAACGCCGCGCTCGGATCGGGGTTCGCCGGGTCGTGCACGTGGATAGCGGCCGCCGCCACGTCGGCCGTGGCGACGACCCGGGCTCCGCCGGTGTCGAGAATCACAGCGAATTCGTTGTTGGCTCCGAACACGATCGGCCGGCCGGGGACGAGGTTGATCCGGTTGGCATCGCGCTCCTCCCGTCCGGTCAACTGGGCGAACGCCTTGTCGTTGAACACGTTGCAGTTCTGGTAGATCTCGATCAGGGCCGCACCGTTGTGCTCGTAGGCCGCCTGCAGCATCTCGGTCGTGTGATTGCGGTCCATATCGATGGTGCGCGCCACGAACGTAGCCTCGGACGCTATCGCCAGGCTGACGGGGTTGAACGGCTGGTCGACCGATCCCATCGGGCTCGTCTTGGTGCGCTTCCCCAGCTCGCTGGTCGGCGAGTACTGGCCCTTGGTCAAACCGTAGATCTGGTTGTTGAACAACAACACCTTGACATTGACGTTGCGGCGCATGGCATGGATCAAATGGTTGCCGCCGATCGACAACGCGTCGCCGTCGCCCGTTACCACCCACACGGTCAAATCGGGGTTGGCCGTCGCCACGCCCGTGGCGATGGCCGGTGCCCGCCCGTGGATCGAGTGCATGCCGTACGTGTTCACGTAGTACGGGAAACGGGACGCACACCCGATTCCGGAGATGAACACGTGGTCTTCCTTGTCGACGTCGAGGGAGGCCAGGAAGTTCTGGACCGCGGCGAGAATCGTGTAGTCGCCACAACCGGGGCACCACCGAACCTCTTGGTCGCTTTGGAAGTCGCTCCGCTCGTACCTGGTGTCGGTCATTGCCCGGCCTCGCTATCGCCGGTCCCCGTGATCGTGTCGATCACCTTTTGCCTGATCTCAGTCGCCTTGAAGGGTAAGCCTTGGATCTTCGGGTAGCTGATCACGTCGACGAGGTATTTGGCCCGGAGCATCATGGCCAGCTGGCCCGAGTTGAGCTCCGGCACCAGCACCTTCTCGTAGCCGGCGAACACGGTGGCGAGGTTCGGCGCAAACGGGTGAATATGCCTGAGGTGGCCATGGGCCACCGAATAGCCTTCTCTTCGAGCATTGCGGGTGCCGGCCCGAATCGCGGCGAAGGTCGAGCCCCAACCAAGCACCAAGAGGTCACCCGATTCGGGTCCATCGATCTCCAGCGGCGCGATGCCTGCGGCGATGCGATCGAGCTTGGCGGCACGTAGCCAAGTCATGTGCTCGTGGTTCAACGGGTCGTGCGAGACGTTGCCGGTCAAGTCGGCATGCTCGAGGCCGCCGATACGGTGCTCCAGGCCGGCGGTGCCGGGAATTGCCCACGGCCGGGCGAGGGTTTCCGGGTCCCTGCTGTATGGCAGGAACTCGGAGTCGTCGGCCGTCGCAAATGGGTGGGAGATGGCCGGCAACTCGTCCAGGTCCGGGAGCCTCCATGGCTCGGAGCTGTTGGCGATGTACCCGTCGGACAGGACGATCACGGGGGTCATGTAGGTCACGGCGATGCGGCACGCTTCGACGGCGATCGAGAAGGCCTCAGCGGGCGTGGCCGGGGCAACGATCGGAAGCGGCGCCTCGCCGTGGCGGCCGTACATCGCGAGAAGCAGGTCGGCCTGTTCGGTCTTGGTCGGCATGCCGGTGCTCGGTCCGGCGCGTTGTACGTCGATGATCACCATCGGCAATTCAACCTGAAATGCAAGCGAGATGGTCTCGCTCTTGAGGGCCAGCCCGGGGCCACTCGTGCCGGTCATTCCGAGATGGCCGGCAAATGAGGCACCGACGGCCACCCCAACTGCGGCGATTTCGTCTTCGACTTGGAGCGTGCGTACTCCGAAGTTCTTGTGGCGCGCCAGCTCTTCGAGGATCGAGGAGGCAGGGGTGATCGGGTACGAGGCGTAGCTGATCGGCAGATTGGCAGCCTGGGCGCCGGCGATCAGGCCCCATGCCAGGGCCTGATTGCCCGTGATGTTGGTGTACTCACCCGGGTCGAGCTTGGCCGGCTCGATATCGTATAGGTGCTGAAACTCCTCGGTAGTTATGCCGAAGTTGTATCCGGCCATGAGCGAGGCGATGTTGGCCTTGGCAATGACGGAATCCGGTCCGAACTTGTCGTTGACCCAGTCGATGACCGGCTGAGTTGGCCGATTGAAGATCCACGACACCAGACCCAGCGCGAAGAAGTTCTTCGAGCGCAGCGTGGCCCGCCCCTTGACCCCGGTGTCGGCCACGGCGAGCTTCGTCAGCTCCTCCATCGGCGCAACCATCGTGCGATAGCCGTCCAGTGACCCATCCTCGAGTGGATTGCTCGTGTAGCCGGCCTTCTCCAAGTTGCGGTCGACGAATGCGTCGCCGTTGACGAGGAGTAGTCCGCCCGGATCGAGGTCGTCGATGTTCGATTTGAGCGCCGCCGGGTTCATCGCGATCAGAATGTCGGGAGCGTCTCCAGGCGTGAGAATGTCCCAATCGGCGATCTGGACCTGGAACGACGAGACGCCGGCAAGCGTCCCGGCCGGGGCGCGAATCTCAGAAGGGAAGTCGGGGAACGTGGCGAGGTCGTTTCCGATCACGGCCGACGCGTTCGTGAATCGGTTGCCAGTGAGTTGCATTCCGTCTCCGGAATCGCCGGCGAACCGGAGCACGAGCCGATCGCGCTTCTCGCGTACTGGTGCCTCGAGGGTTTCTTTTGTCAATGCGGCTCCTGGCTAGCTAAGACGGCAATGACCGCCGGAATACGCCCTTCCGCTGAAGGACATATCCGGGTCGCAGTTTATGCATGTCGGCGGCGTGTGTGGCCGATTGTTCTCAGCTCACACCTGCCGACTCCAGGCCCTTTCCGATGGCGAGTAGATGCGTCTCGCTCCATGCCTTGCCTACGAGTTGCAGGCTCAGCGGTGGTGTGCCGGAATCGGCGACGGGTACGGCCAGCGCCGGCAATCCGGCGTTGTTGACCGGGGCCGAGAAGTGGGAAAGCGGGCTGCGATAAAAGGTGGGACCGGTGGTGAGTTCAATGGTGTCTTCGCCGATCACTTTCGTGGCCGCCGCCGTCGTCGGCGTGATGATGGCGTCAAAGCCGGCGAGGCAGCTCTCAAATCCGCCGCGCAGCTGCTCGCGCCACTGAAGCGCCGCGGTGTATTCGTCCTCTGTTACGGCCAGGGCGTCGCTGATCCTCTGGCGCACCTCCGACCCGTACGACTCGGGATCGGCCAGGTAGCGAGCCCGGTGCACGGGGGCGATCTCGAAATACGCCGAGGCCAGGCCCATACCCGATGGGGCCGTCTCGGGGATGGTGACATGCTCGATGGTGGCTCCGCGGTCGGACAGGGCGGCGAGCAGGTCGTCGAATGCAGCCTCGATCCTGGGCTCGAAACCGGTGTCGATCCACGGGTGAGGCACTGCGAAGCGCAGGCCGTCGGGGCGACGGGCCGGCGCCGGTTCTTCGAGCGGCCTGTCGACCGAGAACGGATCTAGCGGGTCGTGAGTCGCGATGGCGAGGTAAGCGAGCTCCGCGTCGGCGACGCCGGCGGCCAGTGGCCCGACGGTGTCGAGGCCCGATGCCAGCGGGTACACGCCGCGCAGCGAGCCCCGGCCGTGGGTGACCTTGAGCCCGACGATGCCGCACAGGGCGGCGGGAACTCGCACGGACCCGCCGGTGTCGGTGCCCAGTGCCAGCGGGACGATGCCGGCCGCCACCGCGGCGGCGGAGCCTCCGGAAGAGCCTCCGGGCGACAGCTCCGGGTCCAGCGGATTGTGGACCGGGCCGAACCACGGGTTCTCACTGCTGAACCCGAAAGCGAACTCGTGCAGCCCAACGCGACCGATCGGGATCGCTCCGGCCGCTTCGAGGCGGGTGACACAAGGGGCGTCGGCCGCGGGGGTGAACGGGGCAAATCCCCCTCCGCAGGTGTTGGGCAGGCCCGCCTGGTCGATCAGGTCCTTGACGGCGAAAGGCACCCCGGCCAGCGGCCCGACATCTTCACCGCGGGCGAGGCGTTCATCGATGGCGGCGGCGCGTTCGCGAGCCCCGGAGGCGTCGAGCCGGGTGAATATGTTGAGGTCGGACGCGGCGGCGGCTCGCTCGAGCGCCGCCTCGACCTGGGCGCCGGCCGACGACATACCGCGAGCCACGTCGTGCGCGATCGTGGAGGACGCGGGTTCGGCTACTCCCAATCGACACTCCCGGTGCTCGGGAATACCGAGATCCACATCTTGCCAGGCGGCACCACCATGTCGACACCGGTTGGCAGAGCGAGCTCGAAAGGGTCGTCGTAGGAGTCGCGCTGCCACGTTCCCTTCAGCACGGCGCCGTCGTAGAAGAGGAGCGCCTGTCCCTCGCCGAACGTTTCGAGCGCCGGCACCGGCGTCCCCTTCCCGGAGGAAGGTCTGGCGGTGTACTTGCCGGCGATGAGTACCAGCAGGGTGTCGGCGGCGATCTGGTTCCGTTCACCGTCGATCGACAGCGAGTCGTGCGGGACGTCTCGGATCGACCTGAGGTACGTCTCGGTGATCGGGTCGAAACGCCAGATCACCTCGGGCTGCTTGGACCAGTCGAGAGTGACGGTCGCGGCAGCGGTCAGGGCGATTGTCGGCTCGCCGAAGGTGAAGATCGGATCCGGAGGCTCGTTGTCCCAGCCGCGACGGTCGGCGGTTTCCCGCATCTTCTCGGTAGTGCCGTACAGGTTGTGTGGCGACCTCCGCGATCCGACACGGAAGGTCGAGATCCGGTCGTCGCCGATCATGAGCAGACCGCGGCCGCGGGCCAGGCTCTGGATCCAGTCCTGGCCACCGCTGATTTGCAGTGGAGCGTTCAGGTAGGTCACCAGAGTGGAGTCCGTCGGCCGCAGCGAGCGAATCGGTCCCAGGTAGGCGGAGTCGGAGTGATGGAAGACGGCGATGAACCGGGTGAGCCCACCTTCGACGAGGAGCTCATAGACGAGATCGGCCTCGTGGAGTCCCGACTGGGGCCGGGCGTTAGGGTGGTTGTCGATCTTCACCGCGATGGGGCGCCGCTCCAACAGCTCGGGCGTCTCCACCTCGAGCCCGCTCAGCGGGGACGGGTTTTGGGGGCCGATCGTGGTCGTCGTCGACGAAGTGGTCGAGGTGGTGGTCGGGGCTGTGGTCGCCGCAACAGTAGTGGCCACGGGGGGCAGTGTGGTGATCGTCGATGTGGTGGTCACGGCGTCTTCGGCGCCGCTGCACGCAGCCGCAGTCAGCGCCAAACAGGCCAGGAGGACGGCGATTCTGATGGGTCTCACGGCGGGAGTGTATACCTTGTCTGTCATTGCGAGTTCCCCTTCGCCGGCGGTGCGACGGCGGCCCCAGGTGGTTACCGTGCAGCCATGGATCGAGTTGAGTTCGTCGCCGCTGAACTGGCAGCACGCGCCAATCCCGAGTCCGCCGCCGCCATGGCGGCGTACATGAAGACCGACATGCCTTTCTTCGGCGTGAAACGCCCGGACTGTTCCCAAATCCTCAGGGAGACGATGCAGCGCTATCCCGTGGCCACGCGGGCCGAGTACGAGCGCGGAGTGCGGGCGCTCTGGTCGCAGCCGCGCCGTGAGGAGAAGTACATGGCGATCAGCCTCGCCCGGGCGGTGCCGCGTTACGTTACGCCGCCCAGCCTTCCGCTATACCGCAGGCTGATCGTCGAAGGGGCCTGGTGGGATTTCGTCGACGAAGTCGCCGCCCATCTGGTCGGAACGCTCCTCCTCGAACATCGCGACCGTATCGCGCCGGTCATGGAGCGGTGGATCGACCACCGTGACATGTGGCTGCGCCGCGCCGCGCTGCTGGCGCACCTCCTTCACAAGGAACAGACGGATGAGGCGACGTTGTTCGACCATTGCCTGCGTCGGGCCGGTGAGCGTGAGTTCTTCATCCGTAAGGCCATCGGATGGGTGCTTCGCCAATATGCCAGAACGGCGCCCGACGCAGTGATCGCCTTCGTCCGGGCTCATCGGGAAGCCTTCTCCGGCCTGACAGTGCGCGAAGCCACCAAGCACCTGGCCGTATAGGTGTGTGGCGTGCCCGAGCCGCCCCGTTAAGCTCCGGTGCGGGCCGTCGAGCGATGGCACCCAGACTCAATCAGGAGGGTTCATGCGGCGGCTCGTGGTACTTGGCTTGACGGTGGTCGTCGTGGCCACGGCGTGCGGTGGCGACGGTTTGGGCGCCGACGACCGGGCCATCTCCGACGCGATCTTCGACCAGATGATGTCCGAGACGACGCCGGACGACCCGTTCGGGGAGACCGAAGCGCGCTGTTTCTCCGACGGGGTCGTTCGCGACATCGGGGTTGCCGAGCTCACCGCGCTCGGACTGACTGCCGAGGCCATCTCGGCCGGGACCGAACCGGCGGATGTCGACCTGTCCACTGAACAAATCGACACCATGACCGACCTGATGGTCGAGTGCGTCGACTTCCGCACCGTCTTTGTCGAGGAGTTCACGAGCGAGGGTGTCTCCGCCGAGTCGGCCAACTGCCTGGCCGACGGATTCGACGATGACTTCTTGAAAGCCTTGGCGAGAGCCGAGCTGGCCGGCGAGGGAGCCGACCCGACCCAGGATCCGGCTCAGGCGGAGAAGTTCTTCAATCTCATCACCGATTGCCTCAGCTTCGAAGAGCTGTCGGACCTGGGGGGTTAGCGGCGTCGCCGGTGAGGCGGCCGGTGGCGCGATCCGTTGCTGATATCCGCGGCAATGGTGCCTAGGGTCTCCGTATGCCGTCGCCCGCTCGAATCCTCGAGTATTTCGCCGAGCTCGCCCCGGTAGGACGGGGGCCACGATGGAATCATGCGCCTGCCCCCGGTGACCTGGTGTCGATTCCGTGGCCCTGGGAGCTGTCGCCCGACGCCGGAGGAGCGCTGGTGGTCGAGACCTCCGCCGCAGGACTCGGGGCACTGTGGAGTGCCGCTCGGATTCACGGGTCCCGTGACTTCCTGCGGCTCGGTTGGATGTTCATCTCGGGCACGTGCGACATAGATGGGCGGACCACGAAGGTATTTGTCCCGGTCGCCTCGGTGCCGGTGCGGTTGCGTCGCGAGCCGGGTGCTCGCGACGACGATTTCTATCAGATAGTCGCCGATGCCGATCCCGCTGTGCCGGATTCCCTGTTCCCGGATCACACTACGCGGCATAGTCTCAACGAGCAGCTCGACGTTCTGGTGAGCGAAGAGCTCCCCCGGATCGCCGCGGCTGATGGGTGGGAGCGTTTGCGGCCCTTTGTCGACAGGTTCTGCGAGGAAGCGGGCCTTCCCCGTATCCGCGACGTACTGCCCACGGAGTCAGCGGTCGCCCCGGCCGCTGGTCCGATGTCGATTCACACCGGTCTCGCCGTCTACACAGCCCGTGATCGGAGCGCTACCAACCTGGAGTCGACCTTACGCGTTTGGGGTCGGGAGAAGCTGAACCAGTCCGCGCTCCTGGCGCTTTACGGGGACGGAGTCCAAGGGATCGCTCCCGAAGTGGATGGTGCAGTGGCCAACTCGCTGCCGCTCAACCGAACCCAGGAGGAGGCGATCCTCATGGCGCGGGACCTGCCGATCACCGTTCTCTCCGGGCCGCCCGGCACGGGGAAGACCCACACCGCGGTTGCTCTGGCGATCGACCAGATCGCCCATGGCAACTCGGTGCTCATCGCGGCTCAGTCCGACGACGCCGTTGACGCTGTCGAATCGCTGCTGGCGAAGTATTCCAGCCCGCGCCACGTTCGTTTCGGGTCGAGGTCGTCACGCAAGCGGATCGCCGCTGAGCTATCCGGTGGCCTCGAAGTGGATCCCGCGGCCGCCCGGCCGGCAGCGATTCGCGGACTCGAAGGGATCGAAACCGAGCTACGCCGGATGCAGCACTCGGTGCGGCGACGCCTCGAGATAGAGGACGGTTTCATGCGAGCTCTCACCCTCCGTGCCCAGAACTCTTGGTGTCTCGGCGACGTCCCCGGATTGAGTCGAGTTCTTGCGGCCGATGGGGCGCCGGATCAGGTGCGCACGCTGTTCGGGCGCCTCCATGGCGGTGGTGGCGGGCTCTTTGCGCCGATCCGACGGGCGCGGGCGGCACGACGGCTGGCGGCGATCCTCGAGGTCGCACCATCTCGGTTGGATGACTTGACCGATCCTGTGCTGGCGCTCATCGATGCCGAGGATGCGGTGCGTGCCGGCCAGGCCGCTTCGGGCCATCGGATTGAGGCGGCGTTTGGAGCCCTGGAGGAATCGGAGGAGAGGGCGAGGGCGCTCTTTGGAAAGCAGCTCGAGGCGACGCGGGCCGGCCATACCTGGGCGCCCGGAGCGGCCCGCGCGGTGTCGCTGCTCGCCACGGCACTCCGCTCGGGACAGGTGGCGCGACGCGCCGCCCTCCAGAAGATCGAAATCCGGGCTGCCCTCGGGGCCCTGCCGCTGTGGATCGGCACCCTCGCCGATATGGACGACGTCCTGCCGATGCGGCCGGCCATGTTCGACGTCGTGGTCATCGACGAGGCATCTCAGGTCAACCAGGTGCGCGCCGCGTCCGCGTTGGCGCGGGGGAGACGTGCCGTGGTCATCGGTGATCCCCAACAACTGCGCCACGTCAGCTTCGTCGGCGACGAGAGAATGCGAGCTGCCGCCGAGAAGTCCGGCGTCACCCACGCGCTGCCTCTGCTCGATGTGCGCCGCAATAGCCTCTTTGACGTCGCCGCCGGCAATACTCCGGTTGTGCAGCTCACCGAGCACTATCGCTCGGCGCCACATCTGATCATCTTCTCGAGTCGCCATTTCTACGGCGATCGGCTGCGCCTCATGACCGAGCATCCGTCCGTCTCGCAACGCGACGTCATCGGCGTTGTGCGAGTGGCCGGGAGTCGCGACAAGTCGGGTGTGGTCGCGGAGGAGGCCGAACTGATTCTGGGTTTGGTTGCGGAACGAGAGGCAGCAGGTTCGCGTTCGGTTGGGGTGGTGACGCCATTCCGGGCCCAGGCAGATGCCATGGAGCGCCTCGCTCGGGATCGCTTCTCACCCGACCGGATCGAGCATCTCGACCTGCGTATCGGGACGGTGCACGGTTTCCAGGGCAACGAGCGCGATCACATCTTCGTCTCCCTTGCCCTCGATCCGTCCGATCTCGGACCGCTCCGGTTCATTGAGGATCCCAACCTGTTCAACGTCATGGT
>CAMYJM010000028.1:1818-15143 GCA_947258635.1 uncultured Acidimicrobiaceae bacterium | reverse complement strand
CGGTGGTCCCACAGGAACAGAACGGCGTGAGAGTCGCCACCAGGACGGCCCCGATCACTGCAACCGAGCTGCGCCGTTGCAGCATCTTTGAGGCTCGATAGGTGCCTACATAGACGGACACCGCCGCCGCGGCGACAACGGAGAGCGCCAGGAACGGCCACACGTGGCGGAAAGTGGTGAACACGTCGCCGAGCACCCGTGCCAGCACGTCGATCACGGCATCCATTGCACCTCATCTCACATATATCGACATCTATCTATATGTTGAACCATGGCACATACATAGACGACTGTCAATACATGACCGAAGGGCTGTTAGAGCTGGAACGGTTCGATCACGGCGGCGGCCCGGGTGGCGTCTTCGATGTCGTTGTACACGTGGGTTGAGAAGCGGATCAAGTCGGAACGTACGCCGCACTTGACGTTGGCCGCCGCCAAAGCCGCGGCGGCCGCCGTCGTGTCGCCAACCGGGACGCAGACGAGCGAGGCCCCCTCCCACGGCACCCCGGCCAGGATGGCGAGCTCGGCGGCCACCTGGAGCGAGTCGGCGATGGCGCCGGTGGCGGCCCAGTCGTTGAGGAGGCGCAGGCTCTCGACCGCGCCGACCCACGCCAGCCACGCCGGCGACACGTCGAAGCGGGCGGCCGTGTCCGGCAACGTCAGAGGTCCGCCGTAGAAGCGACCATACGGCTCGTCGGCCGACCGCCAGTTGGCGTTCCACGGGGGCAGAGCATCGATGTCGCCGTTGACGACGAGGAAGCCGACGCCGCGCGGGCACAACAGATGTTTGTAGGCGGCACAGACGACGTAGTCGATTCGGTCCATGAGGTGATGGAGCCGGACGAAGGGCAGTCCGTGAGTTCCGTCCACGAGGACTTTGGCTCCCACCTCTTCGGCGCGGTCCACGATCTGCTCCACATCGGCGACCTTGCCGGTCTGGGCCTGGACCAGGCTCACCGCGATCAATGTGGTCGCCGGCCCGATAGCGCCTGCGACCTGGTCGAACGGGACCTGGCGCACGGTCACGCCGCGTTGCTCGGCGACGAGCATGGGGAAAGTGACCGAGGTGAACTCGTCGTCGGCGATCACCACCTCGGCCCCGGGTTCGAGGCCGGCGGCGACCGTTCCGACCCCAACGGACGCGGCCGGGATGAGCGCCACGTTCTCCGCGGCCGCCCCGACCAGTTCGGCGAACGCGACACGGGCGTGATCGGCCGGCTGATCGAAGTCGCTGATCCAGAACGCTGTCCCGGATTGCCACATCGAGTGAGCCCGGTTCAGGGCCTCGAGAGTAGGCCGGGGTGGCAGCCCGTACGTGGCGGTGTCGAGGTACGCCAGACCGGGCTGCGGTGCGAACATCCCGCCGAAGTCGTGCGCCATGGGTTGAATCTATCGGAATGGATCAGGGGGCGCGTACCCCCAGAGCCGTCACGAGAACGAGGGTCAGGCCGAGCACGACCTGCTGGGAGCCGATCGTCACGGCTTTCTGCGGCGGGCGGCGCACGGCGACCAGCTCGAAGATGGCCAAGCCGGCCACGGCGGCTACCGCGACCCCGGGCACGATCCCGGCACGCCAGCCCCCTATCACCGCGACGACCGCGGCGAGTTGTGCCAGGTCGCTGGCCCACAGCCGGTGATCGTGGCCCTTGAAGCGCAGCAGCTGGACCCGAACGAAGAAGATCGCGGCCAGAGAACGCGCCCCGATCACGAGCCACAGCCCCGCCGCCACCCCGGATGCCGCGCCGCCGGCCAGGGCGATCGCGGCCGCTACGGAGCCGATGCCTACTGTGCCGGCGAGCTCTGGGAGGAGGCGCCGGCTCCTGCTGCGCATGTCGTGCCACAACTCGATCAGGATCAGCGGCGCCGCGATGGCCAGCGGCCACCAGAAGCTGTGTCGGGCCGTCACCACTGCGACCACGACGAGCGCCCCGAGCAGAATCAACTCGGCGGCGAGGAGCCGCTTCGCCAGGGCAGACCGTTCGAGATGCCGCCCCCGCCACCGGTCGATGAGCACGATTTTGAGCGGAGTGCGGGCGACGAATGCGAGCAGGGCGGCCGCCGCCAGCGCACCTCCGGCGGGGGACCAGGCAACGAGCAGGCCGAGCGTCGCCGGCTCCAGCGTGAGGCTCCAGCCGCCGTGCTCGGTCGGGATCGCTACCGATCGGATTCGGGCGCGCGGCGCCGCCGTCATCGGCGCCCGGTCAAATCGCCGTGGCGTGACGCGGCTCGTAGAGCCGCACCGCGACGTCGCCGGGGAGGATCATCATCACCGAGATGCCGAACCCGACATCCTTCGGTTCGCCTGCGATCGTGACGCCGCGCTCCCGGAGGTCGGCCACCGTCGCCTCGATGTCGTCGCACATCAGCGACAGCTCGTGGCTGGTGCCTTCGGCGGGGTGCACCCCCAGTTCGGCGGGTGGCAAGCCGAAGATCAACCAGCCTCCTCCCGAGTCAACGTGATCCCATTCGAGGACATCGCGCAAAAGTGCCCGCAGGGCTTCGGCTTCCGGGGTATAGAGCAGGACATGCGCACCGGTAATTGCCATCGATCCTCCCAGGTTGGCGTTGTGGCCGGATGCTACGCAAGCCGCACGCCTTGGATGTCATCTTTGCCACAATGGGCGCCATGGACGGCCCGGTCGACACCTCGGATCTGTGGACCTGCCCTTCGTGCTCGAAGCGGTTTGTCACCGCCAACATGTGGCATTCGTGCGGCCCGTACACCGTAGAGGAGTTCATGGAGGGCAAAGGCGAGGCGGCCTGGGCCTACTGGAACAAGCTGCAGGAAATGGTCGGCCGGTGCGGCCCGTATACCGTTGTCGCCAGCAAGACGCGAATCGGATTCATGGTCCGGGTCCGCTTTGCCGGGTTGAGCGCCATGTCTGATCGCGGGATGAGCCTTCACTTCTGGCTCAAGGGACAAATCGACAGCCCCCGGTTCAGCCGGGTAGAGCACCTCGGCGGTCGCGACTGGGTCTATCGCGTACGCGCCTCGTCTCTCGAAGATCTCGATGCCGAGATTCAAGACTGGCTGTGTCTGGCCTACGAGGTGGGCTGCCAGCTGGCCTGAGTGGCCGGGGCCGCTCCGGCTCCGAGGCTCCTAGCCTCGGGCGGCGAGGACCCTATGGCTGGTCGTGCCGTAGTGCATGTTGCGCAGCCGGCGAACGACTTCGTCGGGATCGGCGCCGTCGAGCGTGTTCTCCGTCGCCAGGCTGCGAAGGCGGCCGGCGGCGACGCTCTCGTTGCGGTACCTTTCCTGGCGGTCTGATTTGAAGATTTTCATGTTGGTGCTTCCTTCTAGGTCGTTCGTCTCATTTATCGGGTGCGAAGACCCGGAAGCGCAGTCAAAAACGGTCGGTTCCAATCGGACTAGTCACCGCGAGGGGAGCACCCGGAGGTGCTCCCCTCGCAACACCCAGAGTCCAGGGTCGAGTAGCCGTGCCACTCATCGATGTTGTTGGGAACCGGCCGAAACCCCACCGCTAGACCATCACCAGCTTCCCTCTCTTCGAGCGCGACGACGATCTCGGGCTCGGGCGGGGCTGCCTTCGACGTTGACTCGGGGTGTCCAGTCCAACCATCGACGGGGTAGTTGAGACTTGCGACGTAAGTGTGTCACGGAGATTCGGCGCCGCAGTGGGACACAACCACCGCCGGGTGGACGAGACTTACGGCGTATACGCTTACAGTGTAGGTTCAGTTGAGGACGCCATGACAACCACCGAACGCCAGCCCCTGACGAGAGAGCGCATCATCCAGGCCGCCGTCGAACTCGCCGACGAGCACGGTCTCGAAGCGCTCTCCATGCGCAAGCTGGGGGCTGCGCTCGGGGTCGAGGCGATGTCGCTCTACAACCATGTCGGCGGCAAGGAGGACATCCTCGACTCGATGGTCGAGGATCTCTTTCAGTCGATCGGCCCGATCGACACGACGGCGGGGTGGCAGGCGTCGGCCCGGGTCGCCGCCATGGCGGCGAAGCGAGCTTTGGCGGCACATCCGTGGTCGATAACGCTGCTCAGCACCCGGGAGACCCTCAGCGAGGGTTCGTTCGCCGTGACGGATGCCATGGTCGGCATGCTGTTGGCCGACGGCTATTCGACCGAGGTCGCTCATCACGCCTGGCATGCAGTGGCCAGTCATGTGATGGGCTACGCCTTCCAGGAGATCAATTCGGTGTTCGGCAATCCGGGCGACCCGGAACAAGGTCATGTCGAAGGGCTGATCGCCCAATATGCCGAGCGGTTTCCCAGCCTGGCTGCGATCGGGCCGCACCTGATGTGTTGCCGCTACGACGAAGAGTTCGAGTTCGGGCTCGATCTGATTCTGACGGGCATCGCCGCCCTCAAGCTCCCGTCGTAGCCGATCACGCCTCGGGCCGGTGTTGCCCGGCCCACTCGCGAGCCTCGGCGATGTCGGTGAAGACGCCGATTGGGCGGGCGGGTTTCGACAGCTTGAGGAACGCCTGCGCCATGATGCGGCTCGAGGAGCTGCTGACAACGAGCGCGGTGGCGATCTCGTGCGATGACTCCGGGGAGCCGGCGAATCCCCGGCGCGCTTCCTTGGAGGCGAATCCGATCGATCTCATGTCGACCACGGCCGGGGCCGGCCGTCCGCCGGTTATCTCGCCGACGATCTTCAGGACGTCACGGGCGTCCTCCTCGGATACCGTTTCCGAGTCGATCCGATGCCACAAGATGCCGTCCTCCAGCCACATCTCACCGATCGGGGTCGTGTGTCGCTGGCCCATGAGGAAACCCCTATCACAATCGTCGCTTGCGGTCGGGAGAATAGCCTCGTTGCCGTGGCCGGCAACGATGACCCCCTCTTGGAAGCGGCGAACAAGCTTGAGTCCGCGCCCGTAGCTGCCGAAGGAGATCTTGCTGTTTCTCGAGAAGGAGTGGTCCTGTGCCACGTAGGGGCTCCAAGGCGCCAGGTTCTGAGGCCGGAATGACCGCCAACTCCGTCATCGTGGTATCCGGTTCGATCAGGACTCCGGATGATGCCGACGCGTTGAGCGTGAAGCTGAGCATCTGGGAGACGGAGATCACCATGCGCGTCGATGGCGCCGAGCTGGGGAATTGGGAGTTGTCCGAGGTCAGCGTGCGGCCCATCGACGCCACCTCGTTCGAGTTCATCGCCGAGGGTGATCAGCTGATCTTCACCCCTGATGACCCGGTCAAGTTTGGAGCGAGTTCGCTCATGAGCGGCGCCGCCCGCGGAAGACGCAGAGGTCGTAAGGCCAAGCGGCACGTGACGCCGGAATCTGGTCCGGCGCACGTCGCGGTAGATTCCGGCGTCGGGGCGGATGGCGACCGCGTCGAGGGTCGAGCCCCGGCGCCACCGCAGGCGCCGAAGCCATCGCGCCGGGAGCGCAAGGCCGCCAAGAGAGCCGCTGCCGAGCAGGCCGCCCTCGAGCGCGCCGCCGCGGAGCGAGCCGCCCTCGAGCGCGCCGCTGCGGAGCAGGCCGCCACAGAGGAAGCCGCGTCGAGAGCCGCCTCGGAAAGGGCGGCGAACGTCCGAGCCGAACCTGTTCCCAGTCCCATCGGCACCGCCACGGCCGACACGATTGCCGACCGCAAGGTGGCGGACGGCATCGTCACCGCCGATGCCCCTCCCCCCGTGGCTGCCGCCAATACCCGCGAAGCGCAGGCGGAACCGGTCGAGGTGCCGGCGCGGAAACGCCGGCGGGCGAAATCGCGTCGGGAAAGTCCCCCTGAGGAAGGCCCAGAGGAAGAGTCGCCGGACGACTCCCCGGAGCTGCCCAATCGGATGTGGATCCGTGCTCTCGACCTGGCCCGCAAGTACGACTTCCTCGGCCTGGACCGGGTCCCGATCAATGAGAGCCTGCGCGGCCAAGAGCACCAACACACCTGGGACCACCGGGTGGCGCCGCCGTCCGGGGCCGGGGCGCACATCTGCACCATCTGCGGTGAATTCCGGCGCTGAGCCGGCGGCCGCCTAGTCCAGACTGATTTCGATCATCGGGGAGGTGGCGACGAGGCGCTCCAGCTCCGCCTGAGTCCGGTACCACCCGACGTCGGGATGAGTGAAGACGCGTCTGCGAAACGCCGTGTCGGAGATGGGTGTAGCCCGGCCGGTGACGTCGCCACCGGCAGCGTGCACGACGACCCGCGGGTTGGCGAGCACATTGGCGTACCAGTCGCGCTTGCCGGGGGTGCCAGTGATGATGAATCGACCGTCGACGTGGAACCACCAGATCTCGATGCGCGACGCGGTCCCGCTGTGGCGGCCGAGTGTCGTCAACTCGATGGTGCGGTTGGCCGCCAGCCTCGCCACCTCTGCGATGCTCAATCCCATGGCGGCAAGCTAGTGGACGCCGCAGTATCCGAGATCAGCACATGGCTACGTCCTGCTCAAGCCGCTCGACCGGAGTGACGATTCCCTTGATGTTGGTTGTTCCGTAGGAGGAAGACATCGATCGCGTAATGCCCCGGAGGTCGCACTCGCCAGCCGCTAACGAGCGTGAACTTGATCGCAGAGTCGTTTTCGTCACAACCTGGGTAGCGTCGGTCTTCGCCGTCGGCCTGGCCGTGATTGGGCTGGTGGGCGGCGCCGACGTGGTGCTGACCCGAGCCATGGTTCCCGCAACGATCGCTCTGGCCGGCTGGGTCATGATGGAGTTCGGTCGGCCCAGCGTCGCGATTCAGCTCTTCGTGGGAATGGGAGGTGTGTCCTTCATGGTGGTAACCGGCGACGGCAACTACTCGCTCGATCCGCTCTTCGGGTTCATGGCGATGGCAGTGACCGGCGCGGTGTTCGTCCGACGTTTCATAGTGTGGTTCATTGGCACGGCCACCGTGGGCTTGGCTTTGATCGGCTACTGGCACGGGGACCCCCTCGAGACGGCCTCGAGGATCCAGACCGCCTTCGGATCGGCCGTGACCTATGTCTTCCTGGCCTGGCTGATCGTCTGGTTGAAGGGGCAGTGGCTCGAAAGCCAGCAAGAGCTCCACGAGCTGATCCGGTCCAAGGACGAATTGGTGGCATCGATCAGTCATGAGCTGCGGACCCCGATGACAACCGTCGTCGGGCTGTCGCGCGAGCTGGACGAGCGGTTCGCCGATTTCGACCCGAACGAGGTGGAGGAGTTTGTCGGCCTGATAGTCCAGGAGAGCTGTGACGTCGCCAACATCCTCGAGGTCCTGCTGGTGGCTGCTCGTGCCGAGATCGACACGCTGTCACTCGATATGCGTCCAATCGAGCTGGCCGCAACGATCGGTGCCGCCTTGCCGGGAGCTCCGCAAGTCGCGATCGAGGGCCTCGAGAACGCGGGCCCGATCGAGGTCCTCGCCGATGCCGGCAGGGTGCGGCAGATCCTACGCAATCTCGTGGTGAACGCCGCCCGCTACGGCGGACCGCGTATGCGGATCGTCGTTGAACGGCGCGGCGGGGTGGTGGCAGTCGCCGTTCGCGATAACGGCGGCCCAATCCCGCCCGATGACCGCGATCGGATCTTCGAGGCTTATCGGACTAGGGCGTACGGCACGAACGTTCCCGGATCCGTCGGTCTGGGCCTTACGGTGTCTCGGGATCTCGCCAGGCTCATGGGGGGCGACTTGGTCTACGACCACGACGGGATCGAGGCGTCCTTCACCTTGACCCTACCGCTGGTGACGGTGTCGGGTGACCGCTCCGATACCGAAGTCGAGGTAACCCCGCTGGCTATGTGACGGTCAGCGCCGCTTTGACTTTGTCGAGCCGGCCGCGCACTTCTGTGGCCAGTTCCTCGATATCGGGTAGATCCACCAGTGTCAGCACCGCGTAGGGGTCCATGAAGTCGATCGCGACCCTGTCATCCACCTGCCGGACAACGACGTTGCAGGGCAGGAGGGCCCCGATCTTCGGTTCTGCCGATATCGCCTCGAACGCGAGCGGGGGGTTGCAGGCGCCGAGGATCCGGTAAGGCGGGATGTCCTTGTCGAGCTTGGCTTTCATCGTGGCGGAGACGTCGATTTCGGTGAGCACACCGAATCCCTCTTTGCCGAGCGCGGCGATGACCCGCTCGCGGACCTCCTCGAGGTCCCCGTCAACGGTGAGGCCGAAAGTGTATTGGCTCATATCCTGTCCTTCTGGGCCGGGGTGATTCTGGGTGTCGGATTGGCCGGCGCACAATGAGAGGCGAGACCGGGCGGCCTCGCCTCTCGTGCCGGGCCTCGGTGGTCTAGGTGAAGATTACCTGGGCACCTTCCGACAGTTCGACGAAGTCGGTCGCCGAAATGATGCCCTGGACTCCGTCGACGAAGTCGTCCATTTCAAAGCCCATCATGTCGGCCGACATCTTGCAGGCCCAGAGCTGGCCACCGGCATCGGCGATCATCTGCACCATCTCGGGCACTTCCGGAACGTCGAGGTCGGCGATCTGCTTCTTCATCATCTTGGTGGCGACCTTGGTCATGCCGGGAAGGCCCGCCATGCCCTGGGGCATGTGCATCTTCTTGCCCGGGGGGTGCATGGCCGTGTTGCCCATCCACGTGAACTGCAGGTCGTCCTGGAGTTCCTTGGTGATGATGTCCATGCCCCAGAAGGTGAAGAAGATATGGGTCTCGATGCCTTCGCCCAGGGCGGCATTGGCCATGATCAAAGAGGGGTACACCATGTCGAGTGTGCCCTTCGAGGCGATGAAGCAGATCTTGCGATCAGTTTCCTCGTCTCCAAAATCCGGTACGACGACCGGCGTCTCTTTGGTGGTTGTCATTGGTGTGAACCGATCCTTTCTGGCAGCGGCCGGCGCTAGACGCAGCCCTTGGGCTTGGGAACACCGGCGACGTAGGACATCTTCTTGGCCGGCTTCTTCGGAAACAGCTGGAACAGCTCCTTGGTGGGGACACCGCCGATAGTCGACACGCGACGCAGCGTCGGGGTTTCGCCCTGAGCTTTGTAGTCCTCGCGGACGAATCGGATCACTTCCCAATGCCTCTCGCTGAGCTCCACGCCGATTTGCTCAGCGAGGAAGACACCGATGTCCTCCGTCCACTCGTCGAACTCGGTCATGAAGCCTTCGGCGTCGATGGCGACGTCGGCTCCGGCAATCGTTGCTACAGGCATCAGTTTTTACCTCCTGATGAGTTGGTTGTTGATAGACCTTTGGCGACAGACGCGGTCTCGACCTCGGAGACCGCCCGGAGCGTGTTGAGGCCGCGGGCGATGCCACGGCGAATCTCCGGGTCGCGCATCTGCTTGAGAATCTGGAAGAAGCTCGGCGGCTCGGAAGACTCTGCCGCGATGTGCCTCTGCTGGATCTGAACCGCTTCGATCATTCGATGCAGGGCCGCCATGATCTCGGGCTGCGTCATCTCTTTGACTGTCTGGAGTATCAGGACGACGTTGTCGCCGAGCTGTTCTATGTCATCTTCGGTGAACCCGGTGACGATGCGATCGGCGACTTGCATGGCGCCTTGAGCAAACGTGAAATAGCCCTTCTCGCCGAGATTCGCCAGCCGTGACACGGCGAACTCCATGGCTTCGCCGCCGAGGGGCATGACATCGTGGGCAAGCTCGGAGTACATCTCGATTTGGCCGAGTGCCCTGTCGAGCACCGGAGCCGCTTTAACCAGCCGGCGCAGCAGCGCCGTCAGGTCGGCAACCTTGACGTCGAGCTCCTCGAGCTCATTGCTCAACACGATCATGGCCTCGCCGGCGATCGGCATCACGTCGCTTTGCAAATCCTCCCAACGCTGTCGGCGTTGCCGGTTCAATCGGGCTTCCTCTGCGAGGAACGCGACCTGCTCACTCAGCGCATCGATCTTGCGCTCGAGTTCCGCGGTCTGCTCGGGGGCGGCCAGGGTCATGTGACTTCCTCTGGGATCTTGCCCGCCATCGACATCAGGGCCGGCAGCGGCATCTGGCGCCCGGGGAGCAGGATGTTCCAGTACATCCACTTGAACATCACCTTGCCCCAGTGATTGGCTTCGGTCTCCATCAGCAGCGAGAACGGACCAATCCCGGGGAGCGGGTACTTGCCGGGCAGCGGCTCGGTGTCGTAGTTGAAGTCGATCAGCATGCCCTTGCCACGACCGGACTCGATGAAGCAGTTGGCGTGGCCGTCGAACTGGCTGCGCATCGGTAGTCCCTCGATGTAGTCGAGGAAGTTCTCCGTGAAGACTTCCACGGCAAAGTGGGCTACCGAGCCGGCCTTCGAGGTCGGCAATGCAGCCGCATCGCCCAGAGCGAAGATGTTGCTGTGGGCGGTCGACAGGAAGGTGTGTTTGTCGACCGGAACATGGTTCAGCTCGTCCCCGAGGCCGGATCGCTGCACGAAATCGGCCCCCATGTTCACCGGGACGGTGACCAGGAGGTCGTACTCGACCTCGCGCTCGTCATAGGAGATGAGCTTGCGGCCTGCGGTGTCGACCTGCTCGAGCATGAAGTCGCTCTCGAGGGCGATCTTGCGGTCCTCGAGCATGTCACCGAGGTAGCGAGCCGCCACCGGCTTCGTGAAAGCACCCGGCAGTGGCGTGACGTACACCAGCTCGACACGATCGCTCATCCCGCGCTCGGCAAAAAAGGCCTCGGCCAGGAAAAGGAACTCGAGCGGCGCCACCGGACACTTGATCGGCATCTCGATGACGTTGAGCGCCAGGCGGCCGCCCTCCCAGGTCTCGAGTTTGCGAGCGAGCGCCTCGGCACCATCAATGGTGTAGAAGTCGAATACCGACTTGTACCACTCGTCGGAGTCCAGGCCCGGTGTCTCGTCGGGGCGCGGCGCGGTGCCGGTGGCGATGACGAGATAGTCGTACGGCAACTCGGTTCCGTCGACCAGTTTGACACGGTTGGCATCGGCCTCGACGAGATCGATCTCGCCCATCACGAGCTCGACGCCGGCGGGCACGAAACTCCGCTTGGGTCGTACAAGTTCTTCACGGCTGTAGCCGCCGAAGGGGAGGAACAGGAACCCGGGCTGGTAGTAGTGGGTCTCATCCTGGTCGACGATGGTGATGTCCCATTCCCGCTCATCGAGGCGGGGGCGGAGCTTGTTGGCCACCATCGTGCCGGCCGTGCCGGCGCCCAGTATCAACAGTCGCTTCACTTGGTCTCCTTCTTGTGTCTCTTATCGATCTTCCGCACCCGCGAGTGCGGCAATTCTCTCGAGCTTGCTCATCAGGCGGCTCCGGCTTTCTGCCAGGTGGGAGATGAGATCGCTGACCCGCGACAGGTTGCGCACGATCCAGTCCTGATGGGCGGTATCGATCCAGTAGACCTCGTCGACGTGGGCTCGAATCGCTTCTTCGGGTACGCCCGTCTCCATTGCCACCGCGCGGAGCTCGTCCTCACTTGGCGGCCATTGCGCCGGGGCGACTCCGCCGACGATGACCATGCCCACCAGTGAGGAGCCGAGCCGGATGAAGCTGCGGGCACACAGGAATCCGAGGTGACTCGGCAGGAAGCGCGGCTCGAGGTCGATTTCCTCGCCGAGGCGGCGCCAGCCTTCGGCGCAGCGGTCCGCGGTGTAGACGCCTTCGAAAACCGCCGAGAAGTAGCCGCACGGGTTGGCCACCGGGGTCAGGGCGTTGCCGGCCATGTCGGTGACGACGGCCATCACGCCGAACAAGTCGGCGGCGAGGTCGGCGAGGGACTCTGCCGTCTCGGCCGGCAGCGCCAGCTCCAACGGGATTTGGCGGTCTGCCGGCGGCACCGCGACTGGGACGGGGGAGGGCACGGCAGTGCCGCCGAGCAGGCCATCGAGCTGGTCAGAGGGAAAACGCCATTGCCTTCCAACTTTCACCGCGGGAATGCGGCCGTCTTCGGCCATGCGGTAGATGGTCGAGCGGTCGACGTTGAAGATCTCCTGGACTTGTCTGGTGGTGAGTAGTGCCACTTGTTCCTGCGTTTCGTGCGTCTCTATGGCTACTTATGCAGCGTATGGCCAGTCATGCATCTTGGAATAGGGTCCAAGTACTCTTTTTGTGAAGCCCTTCACAAGACTAGTTACCAGGACTGAATGCCCCACCTCCCTCTGGCCGGCGAGGGGCAGTCGGCTAGCGTCTCCACCATGAGAGATCGCATCAAGGGAAAGCGGCTTCAGGAGCTCTACGACTACGACCGGGCCACGGTTCACGGCATCATCGACCGTGCCATGATCTGCAATGTCGGCTTGATCCGCGACGGGTACCCGGTCGTCATCCCCACCATCCACGGTCGGATCGATGACACGCTGTACATCCACGGTTCGATTGCCGCCGGCAACCTCAACGACCTGCGCAGGGGAGTCGATGTGTGCGTGACCGTGACGATTGTCGACGGAATCGTCGCCGCTCGCTCACTGTTCAACTCGTCCATGAATTACCGCTCGGCCGTGATCTACGGGACGACACGAGCGGTCGAAGATCCTGCGGAGCGTGACGCCGCCCTGCGGGCGATTGCCGAGCATGTGCTGCCCGGTCGTTGGGGCGATGCCAGACAAGCCTCGGCGTCCGAAGACCGCCAGACCCGCATCATCGCCATTTCCATCGAACAGGCATCTGCCAAGGTAAGCTCCGGCCCGCCGGAAGACGAGTTGGCGGACCTGGACCTCGACGTCTGGGCCGGGGTGATTCCCGTGTCGCTCGTCGCCGGGGTGCCTCAACCCGATCCGCAGCTGCAACCAGGAGTCGTGCTTCCCGACTACATCGCGGGGTACCAACCGTGAGCTTCGACGACCAGATCACGTTTCTCCCCGTAGCCGACCTCGACCGCTCCGCGGCCTTCTACGGAGATACGCTCGGGCTGCCGCTGGTCGTCGACCAGGGTGATTGCCTCATCTACCGGGCGGCCGCCGGAGCGTTCCTCGGAGTATGCCTGCGCCCGGAGCGGCTGGGAGCCTCCGGGGTGATCATCACACTGGTGACCCAGGATGTCGACGGCTGGCACGACCGGATCACCACGGCCGGCGGCTTCTGTGAGAGCCCGCCGGCGTCGCATCCCGAGTACGGCATCTACCAGGCCTTCTATCGCGATCCGGACGGCCATCTCTTCGAAATCCAGCGCTTCGACGACCCGGAGTGGTCGCAGCTCTCGTAACTGTGCCGACTCACGCTTGCTTCGGGACTCGACGAAGCTATCTTTGTCGTCGGTTGGCGCTTTCGGGGGCGCCACCCTTGGGAGAATTCGGCGGGGAATGAGAAGCGCTATGTAAATCGGTCGAATCGCGCTGGTTGTGATCCTCGTGGTTGGCGCGCTCGTCGTTGTTCCGGGTGGACGGCCTGCGGCGATCGCGGCCGGTAGTGATTATCGGGATGCGGTGGTGGCGTCTGGTCCTGATGTGTATTGGCGTTTGGGTGAGTTGGGTGGGGTGGCGGCGGTTGATGGTGTTGGGGGGGGTTGATGGT
>CAMYJM010000028.1:0-1783 GCA_947258635.1 uncultured Acidimicrobiaceae bacterium | reverse complement strand
GTGGGAAGCACACGTTGCGGACGATTTCTTGGTGGTTCCGGGCTGATGGGGGGGGGTCGCGTCAGGTTCTTTTTGAGGAGGGGGGTGTGACGCGGGGGATGTCGATCTATGTGGATCAGGGTCGGGTGTATATGGGTGGTTGGAACAATGCGGATGATTCTTCGCCGGATACTCCGTGGGCTCCAGCGTTTTTGTCGGCGCCGGTCGTGGCGGGTTCGGTCTATAACGTGGTGTTGGTTCTTGATCAGCCGACGGGCCGTTTGGAGGGTTATGTCAATGGCGTTTCGGTTGGTACTGCTGTGGGGGGCACTCTCCATAGTCATGGTTCGGCTAACGCGATTGGGGCGATGAGTAACGCCGCGGTGTTCCATGACGGCAGTACTGGTGGTGTGGGGACTGGCTTCTTTTTTGATGGGGTTATTGATGAGGTGGCGGTTTACAACTCGGTGCTCGATGCCGCCACGATCAGTGATCTCTATTTGACGGGTTCGGCGTTGGCGGTTGACCCGTCGGTTGCTTTTGTTGTGCCGGCTGATGGGGCGGTGGTTTCGGGGAGTGTCGATATCGAGGTGGTGGCGTCTGATCCCCAGGATGCTGCTGGTGATTTGGGGGTTGAGATCTCGACTGATGGCGGCGTCACGTTCAGCCCGGCTTCGTTCAACCCGGCCACGTTGCACCACGAACTCACGTGGGACACCACCCTGGCCGGCAACGGAGCGACAACGCCCATCGCCCGGGTAACCGACACCGACGGCCACGTCCGGAGCCAGACCGTCGCCGTCACGGTCAGCAACTCGGGAGCCACCGCCATGATCATTGCGGCCGGCGACATCTCAACCTGCCAGAACACGAACGACAGCGCCACGGCCGCCCTGATCGACTCGATCGTTGCCAACACTTCTCTGCCGGTGACCGTTGTGCCCGTTGGCGACCTGGTATACGAGAATGGAACACTTCAGGAATTCAACGACTGCTACCACCCGACCTGGGGACGGCACAAAGCGATCACCAAGCCGGACAGCGGCAACCACGAATACAACACTGCGGACGCGGCCGGCTACGACGCCTATTTCGGGGCCGCGGCCAATGGGCCCGACTTCTATTACCGCTACGAGCTGGCCGGGTGGGAGATCTACGCCTTGAACAGCAACTGCGGTTGGATCGGTGGTTGTGCCGATACCGCGCCGCAGGTGCAGTGGCTGCGTTCCGAGCTGGCGGCCGCAACGAATGCCTGCACGATGGCGTTCTTCCACTACCCCCGGTTCGTCGACCAGAATCCCGTGAACCAGCCGTTGGAGTTCTGGAAGGCGCTCTACGAGAACAGCGGCGATGTCGTCGTCAACGGCCACACCCATTTCTACGCCGAATCGCTCCCGCAGGATTGGGAGGGGAACCTCGATCCGGTCAATGGGATCCGGCAGTTCATATCCGGCGCCGGCGGTCGATCGCACCACGAGCTGTCCGGCAACCCGCACCCCAACCTCGATAGGTGGAACACCACCGACTACGGCGTCCTCGTCCTCGAGCTTTCGGCCGACAGCTACACCTGGCACTTCATCAACGTCGACGGAGTCGCCCTCTTCTCCGGGACGGCCGGCTGCAACTGAGCCGGACGCGGAGGAGCGGGCGGCCCGAAGGTGAACCGCCCGCTCTGTTGGCTTCTCCGGCGGCTAGCTCTTCGACTGCTCCGTTTCGTGACGGAACTCGAATCGCAGCTCCTTGTTCTTGATCTCGACGGCGACCAATGTGCTGTCGGGGTCTTCCTTGGCCCCTTCCTCGAGCT
>CAMYJM010000027.1 GCA_947258635.1 uncultured Acidimicrobiaceae bacterium | reverse complement strand
CCCAAGATGCAAAAACGGTGAGCATGCCGCCGAAAAACCAGGCGACCGTGATGTCCTCCTCGGGGAGGTAGGTGAGGTCCCCCTGCTCGAGGGCCTGCTCCCAGGCAGGCCCGCGGGCGATGACGTCGATGTCGCGGGCGTCCTCGATGATGCCTCGCACGAGGAGGGGTCCGCTACCGAACACCGCGTAGTCCCCGAGCGGAAGGTCGATGGCCCGCAGCAACTCGAATGCCTCCGTCGTATTCATTGCACAATCGGCTGGTCGGGCAACGGAGGGGGTACATGAGTCTCCGGCCCGGTGAAGAGCCGGCCGCGTTCGGCCCAGAGAATGAAACCGAGAGCGAGCGCCCCGAAGATGGCGAACCCCATAACGAGTGGCGCGACCGTGTCGGTGAAGCGGCGGTCGATGACCGAGCCGAGGAGGGCTCCGCCGGCCAGCGAGAGCGTGCCGATCACCGCCGAGGCGGTGCCGGCAATGTGGCCGAGGGGCAGCATGGCGATGGTGTTGAAGTTCGGGATGAGCAGGGCATGCAGGCTCAGCATGACCGCCAACCCGATCGTGAACGTCCAGAAGCTCGGCCGGTCGTCCGCCGCCGCCGTGATGGCCCAGAAAACGGAGGCCGCGGTGACATATGAGATGAGCACGATGTGGACCATGCGGTTGGCGCCGATCCGCTCCACCAGCCTGGCGTTGACGAGCATCGCCGAGCCCATCGCCGCGGCGATCCCCCCGAAGATGAAGGGGAACTGCTCGGGACGGTCGAAGATCTCTCCGAAGATGCGCTCGGAGCTGGCGAGGTAGGAGGTGAAGACGCCGAAGGTCATCGTCATGGCCATGGTGTAACCGATGGGTAGGCGGCTGGTGACGACCTCCCGGATCGCAGCCGTGATGGCGCCGCGATCGATCGGGAGCCGGTTGGCAGGGTCGAGGGTCTCCGGGAGCACCCGGGCCCACGTCGCCATCACGACCACGATGAAAACGCCGAAGGCGAACACCGACTGCCAGGGGAATATGGCTATCAAACCAGCGCCCACCGACGGCGCCAGGATGGGCACGGTGACGAAGACGGCCATGATGTATGACATGGCCTTCGACATCTGCTCGCCCGAGTACAAGTCACGGACGATCGACACCGCAACCACCCGGGGGCCCGCCGATCCGACGCCCCAGATGAAGCGGCTCAGCAGCAGCATTTCTAGGGTCGGGGCGAACAGGGATCCGAGAGCGCCGAGCCCGTATATGGCGAAACCGGCGTAGAGGACCGGCTTGCGTCCGAAACGGTCGGCCAGCGGGCCGTAGAAGAACTGAGCGAGGGCCATGCCGAGCAGGAACGTCGTGACGACCTGGGCGACCCGGGTGGAATCGGCGGGAAGCCCGTAGTGCTCCCGGATGTCATCGAAGGCGGGAAGCATCACGTCGATGGCGAGCGCCCCCAGCGCCATGATCATCGACAGCAACGCGGTGAAGTGGCGGCGACTCAGCGGGGCGCGTTGTGAGGTCGATGTGGACGAGGCCATGGCACGGTGCTTTCCGGCGGAGCGCTTCACGGTAGTAGTGGTGGGAGAGGGCCCGGCAGGCAAGGCACTTTCCAGCGCTGGTGGGATCAAACGTTCAAGTTGAGGTGCCGCCCAACCTCTTGAACAGATCACGTCGTGTGGGGTCGGCCACCGATCGCTCCTGGAGGGCCCGGGCGACCGCCTGCTGGAACGGTAGGGCTAGGGCCACTGCCGCGTGCCGGGCATCCTCCTGATCGGCCAGCCCCGAAACGTCGGGCACGAGGTTCACGCTCGCATATGTTCCGATCGTACCGATGGTGTCGACACCTACCGCGAAGCGACGCTTGCCCACGGTCAACTCTGGTATTCCCGTGCCATCGGCGAGGAACATCAGTCCGCTGATCGTCCATGGAGTGATGAGGATGAGGGTCGGCGTCTGTTCGACCATGGCCGGCTCGAGTACCTCGACGATCAGATTCGGATTCCAGTTCGGATCCCCTGATGAGGACCGGCGATGGACTTCCTCGAATGCCAGTCGGATCGACGTCGCGAGCTGTGCCAGATCACTCATCGCGAGTCGAGGGGGCGGCGTCCCTCCGAGGAGTGCCGGCCGTCATTCCACCAGCCAGGCGCTGCCCTCGACGACCTCGACGATCGTCGGCCGGTCGGCGTTGAAGGCCTCCGCCACCGCCTTTTCGAAGTCGGCGCCGTCCGCCGGCTGTACCCCGCGGCAGTGCATAGCATCTGCCAACATCATGAAGTCGGGATTGAGGCCGTCGACGCCGATCGTTGCGATGCCCTTGCGCTGCATGTCGCCGCGGATCTGTTGGTAGCCGCTGTTGTTCCAGAGGATGATCGGGATCGGCAGTCCCAGCTCGGCGCCGGTCACGAGTTCCTGGACGGTGAACATGAAGCCGCCGTCTCCCGCCAGCGCCATCACCGGCCGCTCCGGGACCGCCAACTTGGCGCCGATCGCGCCGGGAAGCGCCGGGCCCAGAGTGCAGAAGCCGGCCGGATAGAGCCAGTGTCGCTCGCCGAATACAGGGAACCCCCATGACCCGGTGTAGGCGAGCTGGGTCATGTCGGCGTAGACGACTGTGTCCTCCGGCACGGCCCGGCGCAGCGTGCCGAGGAGGCGGAGGTGTTGGCGCTCGCGTCCGCCGAGATCGGAGAGGGCGGCTGCGCGGACCTCGTCGATCTCGTCTTGGCGGCTCGCCCGCGGCGGGGCACCGGCCAGGGCGGTCCGTAGCGCCGCGATGATCTGCGGGGAGTCGCCCACGATCCCGATGGCTGCTTCGTAGAGGTCGTCGATCTTCTGCGGATCGATGTCGATGCGGATCAGCTGCCCGTTGATGTCGATCTTGGTACCGGCGAAGTGGTCGGTGTGCCCCATTTCCGTTCCAACTGCCAGCACGACGTCGGCGGCGGCGATCAACCGCTGCACCGCAGGTCGGATCACCCTCGTGCCGAGGTTGAGCGGGTGATCGTCCGGCACGATTCCCTTGCCGCCGTTGGAGGTCACCACTGCGGCCCGGAGGCTTTCGGCTATGGCCTGCAGGTCGCTTCCGGCGCCGCGAGCCCCGCTGCCGAGGTACAGCAGTGGCGCGGTCGCTCCCGCGAGCAGTTCGGCGGCCGCCGCGACGGCCGCGGCATCCGCCTCGAGCGCCGGCGGCGGCCGGCTGACACCCCAACCGTCCCCGGCATCCATGGCGAGGATGTCGAGCGGCACTGTGATGTGGACCGGCCGGGGCCGGCCCGCGGTGAATTGGGCGAAGGCCCGGCCGATGAGGTCGGGGATCTGCCCGGGCGCGGTGACCGTGGCGCTGAAGGCGGTGATGGGGGCCGTGACTGCCGCCTGATCGCTGATCTCGTGCAGCATGCCCCAGCCCTTGCCGAGCGTCTCGGATGGCGGTGAGCTGGAAATGACCAGCATCGGCACCGAGTCGGCAAAGGCCTGGCCCATCGGAGTGGTCATGTTGGTGAGGCCGGGCCCGGTTATCACCAGGCAGACGCCGGGACGCCCTCCGGCGCGGGCATAGCCGTCGGCCATGAACCCGGCGCCCATCTCATTGCGCGGCTGGATGTGGCGGATCGAACTGGTGCCCAAGCCGCGGTAGAGCTCGAGCGTGTGGACACCGGGAATCCCAAAGACGGTATCAACCCCATACCCTTCGAGGAGCCGGATGATCGCCTCGCCACAGTTCATGAGCGGCAGGCTACTCCCGGTGCATGTTCGGTGGCCACAGCTGAGAGCGGGCGCGGCAGGCCGGGCGATTCCATAGCGTTCGTTGTGCTTGTTCTCGCCCTATAACGTCTGTTTAAGCACAATGAACGGGCGCGACTCAGTCCAGCCCGAACAGTTTGCGGGCATTCCACAGTGCTGTGACCATTTGGTCGATGTCTTCTTCGATGGTGTAGACGTAGAACGACGCCCGGGCAGTGGCCGGGACCTCGAGGTAGCGCATCAGCGGCTTGGCGCAATGATGTCCGGCGCGCACCGCCACCCCGTCCTCGTCGAGGATCGTTGCCAGGTCGTGGGCGTGGATGTCGCCGAGCTCGAAGCTGACGGCGCCGCCGCGTTTGGCGAGGTCCGGGGGCCCGTAGACGGTGAGATCCGGGATCTCGGCCATACGTTCCAAGGCGTATTTGGTGATCTCGAGCTCGTGACGTCGGACCTCTTCCATTCCGATCTTGGCCAGATAGTCGACGGCGGCACCCCAGCCGACCGCCTGGGCGATCGCCGGCGTGCCGGCCTCGAACTTGTGCGGTACCGGGGCCCAGCGTGACTCGTACAACCCGACGTCGGTGATCATCTCGCCGCCGCCCTCGACCGGACTCATTTCCTCGAGCAGCTCCGGTTTGCCCCACAGCGCTCCAATGCCGGTGGGCCCGAGCATCTTGTGGGCGCTGAAAGCCAGGAAATCCACATCGAGCTGCGACACCGCGGTGGTGGTATGAGGCACCGACTGGGCGCCGTCCACCACGACAATGGCGCCAACCGCGCGCGCCGCCGCCGTCACCTCGGCAACCGGCCCAATGGCGCCGGTCACATTGGACATTCCCGAGATGCCGACGACCTTCGTACGCTCGTCGACCACCTTCTCCAGCATCGAGGTGTCGACCGTGTAGTCGTCGTTGAGATCCAGATAGGCCAACTCGGCGCCCGTCAGCTCGGCGATGAGCTGCCAGGGGACGATATTGGAATGGTGTTCCTGGACCGTGATCACGATGCGGTCGCCGGCGGTGAGGCGCCGCAATCCCCAGCCGTACGCCACGAGGTTGATCGCCGCCGAGGTGCCCCGGGTGAACACGATCTCGCTCGGGGAGGCGGCTCCGATGAATTCGGCCACTTTGGCGCGCCCGCCCTCGTAGGCGAGGGTTGCCTCATGGGCCAGCGTGTGGGCACCGCGGTGGACGTTGGCGTTGGTGTTCTCGTAGTAGTCCGAGATCGCCTTGATCACGGAGGCGGGCTTCTGGGTTGTCGCCGCCGAGTCGAGGTAAGCCAGCCGGTGCCCGTTGATCTTGCGCCCCAGGATGGGAAAGTCGTCGACCAGATGGGCCAGCGAGCTCATGTCGTTGCGGCCTCGACTCGGTAATCGTCGTAGCCGTCGCCCTCGATGCGGGCGGCGAGCTCGGGCCCTCCCGACTCGATGATGCGGCCGTCGATGAAGATGTGCACGACGTCGGGTGTGATGTAGTCGAGCATCCGCTGATAGTGCGTGATGATCAGAAAGCCGCGGTCGGCCGTGGCGACCTTCTTGACCCCGTTGGCCACGGTGCGCAGCGCGTCGATATCGAGACCACTGTCGGTTTCGTCGAGCACGGCCAGTTCCGGTTCGAGGACCGCCAGTTGCAGGACTTCGTTGCGCTTGCGCTCGCCGCCGGAAAACCCTTCATTGAGGTAACGATCGGCGAATGACCCGTCGAGGCCGAGGTCCCTCATGACGTCCATGACCTTGAGCCGCAGCTCCAGGATGGTGTAGTCGGTGCCGGTGCGGTTCGACAAGGCAGCCCGCAGGAAATTGACGACGGTGACGCCGGGAATCTCCTCGGGGTACTGGAATCCGAGGAACATGCCGGCCCGGCCCCGCTGATCCGGTCCCCACTCGGCGATGTCCTCTCCCTTGTAGAGGATGCGGCCGTGCGTGACGACGTAGTCGGGGTGACCCAGAAGCACGTTGGCCAGCGTCGACTTGCCCGAGCCGTTGGGTCCCATCAAGGCATGAATCTCGCCGCGGTTGATTGTGAGATCGAGGCCTTTGACGATGGCGACATCGTCGGCGGAGACATGGAGGTCCTCGATGGAGAGAAGGGGAGCGTCAGACATGACCCTAGATTAACACTACGGCGATAGAGCTAATCCTCTCGGTCGAATCAGGATTCGAGCGAACAAGGTCGCAGCCCAAGCCAGCTTCGCCTGCGACTGACGGTACGGACTCCCGGTCTTGCCATTTGCCGAATTCGAACTCGGTAGGTTTGGTTTTCGGCCGGACCGTCGGTTGGTTCGCCCCGGGCCTCAGCCAACCCACCTCGCCGCGCTTGTCGCTGCATTTCGATTCGGCAGAATCGTCGTCAAGCCGCGTCCGGTTGGCTCATGCGGTGCCGATGGCGGCGATATCGGGGCCGAGCTGGGTCGTGTCGATAGCGCTGAGGGGAGCGAATTGCTGTACGTACAGGCGCCCCACCCCGAGCCCGGCGAGTTCCGCGGCCCGGTCTGCGAGTCGTTCGTGGGTGCCGCAGAACATGCCCCGACTCAGGAAGTTCGCCTCGAGTTCCTGGGGCTCGACGCCGCGCCGGGCCGCCAGAGCTCCGAGGCGCTCCTGATACTCAGCCTCGTCGGCGCCTCCGATCACCTGGGACACCATCGAGATGAGGATCTCGTCGGGGTCACGCCCGGCCTCGGTTGCGGCGCGCCGCATCACGGCAACCCGGCTCGCCAGGGTGGCGGCATCCGTCATGAACATGTTGTATTCGTCGGCGAAGCGGCCGGCGAGTCGCGGAGTCTTCTTGGGCCCGCCGCCACCGACGATGATGGGGAGCTTGCCGGCCGGCCGCGGCCTGACGTCGGTCACGTCGAGGTGATAGTGGCGTCCCCGGTAGGTATCGGATTCCTCTCGACCGAAACAGGTGCGGATGAAGGCAAGGGTCTCGAACAGCAGGCTGAACCGGGTGCGCATGTCGGGAAGCTCCATGCCGAACTGAGCATGTTCGGTCTCCATCCAGCCGGTGCCGACGCCCAGCTCGAATCGTCCCCCCGACATCTCATCGAGGGTTGCCGCAGTCTTTGCGATCACTGCGGGGTGGCGGAAAGTAAGCGGCGTCACCAAGACCGTGAGCTTGATATTGGTCGTCTCCCGGGCGAGGCCACCAATCGAGGTGAGAGCATCCGTGGCCGGTCTTGATGCGTCGCCGTCGAGGTAGTGGTCGGAACGGGCGAAGGCGGTGAGCCCCGTTTCGTCGGCCCAGCGAGCCAGCGCGAGCAGCTCCGCGTACGATCCGCCTACCTGCGGCTCGACCATGAATGCGATGTCCACTTATCCTCCTTGGATTCTCACCAGCCGCGCCGGCGCCAGTCCTCCACCGAGCCGCGTTCGGCTCCGATAGTCGTGTGCAACCCGTGTCCCGGCAGGACCATCGTGTCGTCCGGCCGGGTGAAGAGTCGGGTGTCGAGGCTCTCCATGATCTGGGCGAAAGCGGCGGCGTCGGCGGTGGCGCCGGGACCGCCTGGGAACAAGGTGTCGCCGGTAAGGACGACGGGCCCGATGCCGATGCAGCGCGAACCGGGCGTGTGGCCGGGGGTGGCGATGATCTCGAGTTCGAGATCACCGAGGGGGATCGAGCCCGCCTCTAGCGGGTGGGTACCCGTCAGCCCGCTCAACTCTGTGTCTTCGGACCCGATGTAGAGGGGCACACCGAGGGTGGCGGACACCGCGGCGGCGGCGCCAACATGATCCCAGTGTCCGTGTGTCGTGAGGATCGCCCGGACGTCGGTCGCGGCGGCGAGCTCGAGAATCCGGTCGGCGTCGGCGGCGGCATCGATGATGACCGACTTGTTCGAAGCGGCACAGCTCAGCAAGAACACGTTGTTGTCGAGCGGCTTGGTGACGATCTTGTCGACCAGAACCCGGTCATCCGCGTAGAGCCGTTCGGAGATCGATTCATTCACAGCAGCGAGGCTAGCGAGTCGGCCGCCCGGCGCCAGCACCAGCCCGGACGGCAGCAGCCGCAATGCACGTGCCGGCTGAGATTCGGGGCCGCGTCCACCGTGGCAGAATGCCCGTGAGCCAGCCGGAGGAACACGCCGCGATGAACTTCGCTCTGACCGACGAGCAGACCATGTTGCGCGACACCGTTCGCGCGTTTCTCAACGACAAGTCACCGGTCACTCGGGTGCGGACGGTCATGGAAAGCGACTCGGGCGTCGACGAGGAGTTGTGGATCGCCATGGCCGAGCTGGGCCTGCAAGCGATGCATATCCCCGAAGAGTACGGGGGAGCCGGGTTCAGCCTGCTCGAGACCGGGATCGTTCTCGAGGAGCTGGGCAGGAACGTCGTCGCGGTCCCGTATCTATCTTCGGTCGTTCTCGGCGGGTCTGCCGTTCTGATCGCCGGATCCGAGGAGCAGAAGGCCGAGATCCTGGCGGCGGTTGCCGGCGGCGAATTGCGCCTCGCTCTGGCGATCACCGAAGAGGGCCGCAGCTGGGATCCGGCCGATATCGCCCTCGAGGCGACGGCCGATGGCGAGTCATTCGTGCTGCACGGTGCCAAGTCCTATGTGGTTGACGGACATAGCGCGGACATGCTCGTGGTGTCGGCCCGAGAAGGAGCCGGGGTCAGCCTGTTCCTCGTTCCGACCGACGTCCCTCATCTCTCCATAAGCCGCATCCCGACAATGGACATGACCCGCCAGCAGGCCATGGTGACTTTCGACGCGGTGCGGGTACCGGCTTCGAGCCGACTCGGCGCCGCCGGCTCCGGGGTGGCGACCCTGGAGCAGCTCTACGACATAGCCGCCGCCATGCTGGCTTTCGACCAGGTGGGCGGGGCCGAGCGCTGCCTCGAGATGTCGGTCGAGTATGCCAAAGACCGCTTCCAATTCGGTCGCGCCATCGGCTCCTTCCAAGCTATCAAGCACAAGTGCGCCGATATGCTCGTGCAGGTGGAGTCGGCTCGCTCTGCGGCCTATCACGCCGGGTGGGCGGCTGCCGAGGATCCCGACGAGCTGGCCGTGGCGGCGCCGACGGCGAAGGCCTACTGCTCGGACGCCTACTTCTTCTGCGCCGGCGAGACGATCCAGGTTCACGGCGGCATCGGCTTCACCTGGGAGCACGACGCTCATCTCTATTTGAAACGTGCCAAGACCTCGCAGGTCATGCTGGGCGACAGCGCCGAGTGGCGCGCCAGACTGGCGATGCGGCTCGGGATATGATTACCAAGTACTAAGTACTGAGTACTGAGTCTTGGTACCCGAGTACGCTTTGCACCGTGACTTCCGGCATCCTGCTCGCCCTCCTCGCCCTGCTGCTGGCAGCGCTGGCAGCGGGCTTCGCGTGGCAGGAGCGCCGGTCGCTTGATGACGACGCTCTCGTCTATAGCGTCGAGGACTCGATTCGGTACGTCATCGGGCGCCTGACGCCCGAGACCGCTCAGATCATCAGACCGCCCGATGTGAGGCGGATCCTGGAATGGGAGGTGCGCTACCTCCAGGACCCCCGGATCCGGGACGGCGCGGGTCCCGTTGTGGCCGGCGGGCTGCCTGCGGCCGAGTTCGCCCAGGAATCGCTCGCTCGTCTCGGACATGCGTACGACGGGCCGCACATCATCGAAGTGCTCGACCTGCGCGCCGAGTATCTCGGCACCATCGGAGCCGTGGGGGAGCCGCTCACGGCAGCCGAAGTAGCCGATCTGGGGGCCCTCGATCGAGAGAGGCGGCATTCGAACGGCGGCCCCGGGTGATGCGCCACGCCCTGCGGGACCTCCTGGTTGCGTTCTACTTCGCACTGGCGCCGTCGGAGCATCAGTCGTTCTGGGTCTATCTCGATTCGCGACCGGTCACGGTGCTACCGGTCGGGGAGCCCACGATCCCGCTCGTCGCTCGCAGGAATTGAACACGCCGCGGTTCCGGTAAACTGCCGGCGGGCGATTGAACCGCTTCCCTTTCCCCGCCATCTGGATGTTTCACAGACTCGCAATTCTCATCGTTTCGTTTGCGCTGCTCGGTGCCGCCTGTTCCCGGGCGACCACGATAAACACGGGGAGCGACTCAACTCCGGCGACCACGTCCGACCCCACAGCGACGATCGTGTTCGGCTCCGGGAGTGTGCCCGACACGATGCCGGCCGAGTTCCCGATTCCGGATGACGCGGTCATCGGCAGCACGCTGATCGACCGCAATCGCAGTCTGACCGAGATGATCGTCCGTATCTCCGGGGAGGTCGAAGCGCTGACTGCCTTCTATGACACCAACCTGCCGGGCCGGGGGTTCACTGTTGACTCGTCGGGAGAAGCGGGCGCCGGCTGGAGGCTCGAGTTCTCCGGTGCCACAGGAGCGGGTACGATCGATTTCACGGCTGCCGGACGGGGCGTGTCGCAGGCAATCGTCACATTCACCGCCGATTCGTGACTTACCCGTTATATTGCCCCCCGGCCGGTCGACGATAGGAGAACCATGGTCCGCATCAAGCGCTTCGAATCGCAACGATATGTCGGCGCCCGCGACACCATGATCGTCTACGACACCACCGATGATTCCCAGGCGGAGGATCTGACGGCCCGTGCTCGAGCCGACGGTCTTCTCGGGAGGAACTTGCTGCAATCGTTCGCGCCCGATGAGCTGGCGGAGGCTCGCAACCGGGGCTTCAAGCCCGTTCGGTGAGGCCGGCGGCGACCATCTCGGCGACCTTCTCTTCGCGGAAGTAGAAGAAGTGATCGCTGCCCTTCAGAACATGCACTTCCGCTCCGATCGCACGTGCGTAATCCTGCGTGTCTTCAACTGTCGTGAACTGATCGCGATCGCCGAGGATCAGCAGTCGCGGAGCGTCTGCCAGCTCGGTTCTCTGAGGTAGCGGGCGCGATCGGGCGTTGTGGACCGGGGGGGCGATTCCGACCCACGGCAGCCGGCTCTGGTCCTTAGCCTGCCAGTGGAGCGAGGTGACGGCCCCAAAACTCCAGCCGGCCACACCGATTTGGAGGGTCGGGTAGGCATGGCTGGCGGCGTCAACGGCCGCCGCCACGTCGGCAACCTCGCCGTCGCCGAAGTCGTGAGTACCGGTGGAATTGCCGACACCCCTGAAGTTGAAGCGGAGGACGGCGACCTCTTGGCCGACCAGCCCTTCGGCAAGCGCCGCCATCAGCGGCGCGTGCATGCTGCCCCGCTGGAGGGGATGCGGATGACACAGCACCACGACTTGGCGGGGTGTGGCGGGAAGATCCCACCGCGCCTCCAGCTCGATTCCGGTGGCCCGGTCGACAGAAATGACGGTCCCTTCGGCATGTGTCATGGCTTCGTTGGCTTTCCTGGGTCGGCCGTGACCCTCAAAACCGGGCCAGCCAGACGGCGGAAGCCACGAGTATCGCGACTCCTGTGATCAGGGAGGCCAGGATGAGGTATCGGGTCTGCACACCGAACATGTTGGCAGGCATCGGGAGTGGCTGCGCAGCGAAACGTTGGTGGACCGCGACGATGATGACACGCAGACACACGGCCGCTAATGATTCGGCGGACCACTAGCATCGCGCTGCTCACCACTCGGAGGTACTTTGTACGACGTCGCAATAATCGGGGGCGGCCCGGGGGGCTACGCCGCTGCGCTGTATGCCAACAACTTCGGTTTGTCGGTCGCTCTCGTTGAAAAGGACCAGGTGGGTGGGACTTGCCTGCTGCGAGGCTGTATCCCGGCCAAGGCATGGCTCCAATCTGCCCACGTGTTCTCGATGGTCAAACGTGCGGGAGAGTTCGGCGTCGTCAGCTCAGAGCCGGAGCTCGATTGGCTCAAAGCACTGGAACGCAAGGACAGCGTTGTGTCGGGACTGGTCAAGGGCCTCGGCGGATTGCTCAAAGGCCGCGGGGTTGAGGTGATCAATGGGTACGGTGCTCTCAAAGACGGGGGCATCGAGGTGACCGGCAAGGACTTGAGCACGTTGCGCGTCGAGGCTGCCAACGTGATCCTGGCGTCGGGCTCCGTTCCCCGCGGCATTCCCGGCTACGACTTCGACGGTACCCGCATCGTCAGCAGCGACGATGCCCTCGACTGGAAGAGGCGTCCCGACCGGGTGGCCATCATCGGCGGCGGTGTCATCGGATGCGAGTTCGCCTCGCTTCTGGGTGACTTCGGTAGCGAGGTTCACGTCTTCGAGGCTCTCGACCAACTACTTCCCGAAATGGACCCCGACGCCGTCAAGACCCTCGACCGCTCGCTTCGCAAGAAGAAGGTCAAGATCAACACCTCGACCATTGTGGGCGCTCCCGAGATGGTCGACGGCGCCGTCAGGGTCCCCTTTGGCGACCAGTCGGTCGACGTCGACGCCGTGCTGATCGCAGTCGGGCGCGCTCCGGTGACCGACGGAGTCGGCCTGGAAAGCACCAACGCGGTGGTTGATCGTGGGTTCGTCGAGGTCGATCGGGCCACCATGCAGACCGCCGAGCCTCACTTGTTCGCGGTTGGGGACATAGTGGCGGGCACCCCGCAGCTGGCGCACGCCGGGTTCGCCGAAGGCATCTCCGCGATCACTTACATCGCGACCGGTGAAGCAGCCCCGGTTGACTACAACGCCATACCGCTTGTCGTGTACACAGATCCTGAGGTAGCGCACGTCGGGCTGTCTGAAGCGCAAGCCACCGCACAGGGCCGCGCCGTCACCGTCACGAGTCACGGTATGCGCGGGGTGGGCCGGGCGATAATCCAGGGTGAGGTAGGCGGTATCGTCAAGCTGGTAGCCGAAACCGATGGGCCGATTCTGGGAGCAACGGTCTCCGGCCCCGGAGCCGGCGAGATGATTCACGAACTCATGTACACCGTGGCCTGGGAAGCGCTTCCTGCCGAGGCCGCAGCCTATATTCATGCCCACCCCACAGTCTCGGAGGCAATTGGCGAGACTCTGCTCAGCGCAAGCGGCCGCAGCCTGCACTGACGGTCCAGAGGAGGATTCTTAGATGGCAGTGACCGTCTCGATGCCGCAACTCGGCGAAACAGTGACCGAGGGGACGATTCTGAGCTGGGCCAAACAGGTCGGCGACACGATCGCCGCGGATGAGGTTCTGCTCGAGATCTCCACCGACAAGGTCGATACCGAGGTCCCGTCTCCGGCGGCCGGCGTCATCCAAGAGATCTTGGTTCCCGAGGGCGCCACGGTCACAGTAGGCACGCCCCTCGTGATCATCGCCGATCCCGCCGAGGTCGCCGCAGCACCGACCCCGGCGGCGCCCGACACCCCCCAGGAGCAGCCGGCACCAACGGCCGCGGCGTCGAGCGAGCCCGATCTGACGATCGAAGTGGCTCCGGCACCGGCGGCGTCAGAGCTGCCGCCTGCTGCGGCGCCGGCTCCGCCTCCGCCGGGATCGCCGGCCGTCGCTGCCGCGGCGGCCGGGGTGATGACCGGGCCCCGCCGGGCTGTTCTCTCGCCTGTCGTGCGCCGCCTCGCTACCGAACACGGAATCGATCTCGCTCATGTGCCGGGTACGGGAGAAGGCGGCCGCATCTCCCGCCAGGACGTCATGAATTACATCGCGCAGGGCGGTCCCAAGGTCACCCTTGAGCCGGCAGCCGAAGCGGCGGCTGAAACGCCGCCCGCCGTTCCCGTAGCCCCTGCGCCCGCGGTGGCGGCAGTGACCGTCTCCGAAGCCCCACCGGCGGCG
>CAMYJM010000026.1 GCA_947258635.1 uncultured Acidimicrobiaceae bacterium | reverse complement strand
CTCCGCACGCACAAAACGCAGGAACGTTTCGTCGCTCCGATCGGACGGTCCTTCACCGATGCCCTGTTCCCGGAGGTTGTGAACGGCGCCCCCGTGGTTCCGTGGATGCGGGCCATCGTCGCCGACGGTGTGGTCGTCGGCCTCGTGATGCTGGCGCTGCGGACGGAACATCATCCGGAGACCTATCTGTGGCGGCTGCTGATCGATCGGCTGCACCAGCGGCGCGGCATCGGGAGTCGAGTTCTCGATCTCATAGCCTCCGAGTGCGCCGCAAGGGGGGAGCGCTCCCTGGTGACCAGCTGGGGAGAGGGCAAGGGATCGCCCCGGGATTTCTATGTCCGCAACGGGTTTCTGCCAACCGGCGCCACCGTCAACGACACCGAATCGGAGGCTCGCCGGCTTCTCGACGGTTCGTCGATGGGGGCGGGTTGATCGGTCGTTGTTACACTGACCGATAGCTTGACAGAAAGCTTTATAACAAGATATAATGCGTCTCGCAATCACCACCTACCCCTCCGCGTGGAGGGCGAGAAAGAGACAGTCGAGGAATGAGCATGTTCCGCAAGCACAAGGTCTGGACGATAGTGGCCGCCTTGTTGGTTTTGGCCGTGGCCGGGGCGCTGGTCGGGTCGAAGGCGACGAAGTCAGGAGCAGGCTCGTGACGCGCAACCGGGTGCCATTCAACTCGGGAGTCCGGTGGTGGGAATACGACGTCGAAGACGACTTCCAGGTTGTGCTTCACGATCGGACGGCGAGATTCCAGGACGAATTCCAAGCCGTGCAGAAGATCCGCCGCAGAGACGGTCGCCAGACGGGTTCCAAGCGGCGAGTCGGTGCCGGCGCGCCGCGAGGGGCGCAGCGATGAATCGGGTTCGTCCTGTGAGAGCGTCCACGGCGAGGCAACTGCACGCATCGGCGGCGCAGCACAAGCCCGGTAGGCCATTCAACGGTCCCAACATGACCCCGCAGCGTGCTGCTTCTGAGAAGAAGTCGGCGCGCAAGGTGACCCGCGCCCGCAAGGTCGCCAAGACTGCCTGAGCTCTCGAGCGTCCTGAGCGGCCACCCTCCCAGGTGCCCCCCAACCGGGTTGGGGGGCACCGCATTGGCCGCTCGTGTCGCTCGGACAACGGCGATGTTCGATGATGAATTCACCGACTAACCCCACCGGTGCCGGCGGGCCGTTACCGCGGCGCGGCCGAGTCCCTCGGGTTCTGGGGCGCATGGCCGGACTAGTCGGGTGGCGACACAACGATCCGGCTCCTCCTCGTACCGAGAAAGCCAGGTCGAGATGATTGCGGCGGCGGCCACCGATCTCAGCAGCAAGTTCGTCTCCATCGATGTACCCCTATGGGCGTGGGTGGCGCTGGGTGTCGCCATCGCAGTCCTGCTCGGCATCGACCTCATCCGCCATCGCGACAATCACGAACCGGGGCAGAAGGAGGCTCTCGTCGAGTCTGCTGTATGGGTGGCATGTGGGCTCGCCTTTGCCGGAGTCGTGGCCTTCGCCTGGGGCTTCGATGCGTTCGGCGAGTACCTCAGCGGCTACCTGATCGAGAAGTCGCTCAGCGTCGACAACGTGTTCGTGTGGTCCATCCTGCTGACAACGCTGGCCGTCCCGCTCAGGTATCAGCACCGCGTCCTTTTCTGGGGCATCTTTGGTGCGTTGGTCCTGCGGGGTGTGTTCATCGCCGTGGGCTCGTCGCTGATCAACCGTTTCACCTTTGTCCTGGTCGTTTTCGGCGTCTTCCTCGTCTATACGGGTTTCAAGGTGATCCGGCACCGCGACGATGAAGGGGAGAGCGCGACCCGGATCCTCGCAATGGTGAGGCGTCTGGTGCCGATCTCGCCGCGGCTCGATGGTCACAAGTTCCTGACGAAGGTCGACGGCAAGCGGATCGCCACGCCGCTCCTGGCCGCGCTGGTGGTGGTTGAGATAACCGACGTGATCTTTGCGGTCGACTCGGTTCCCGCCATCCTGGCCGTTTCCCACGAGCCTTTCCTGGTTTTCTCGTCGAATGCCTTCGCCATCCTGGGGCTGCGCGCTCTGTATTTCGTCCTGGCCGGGGCCCGCCAGCGGTTCCACTACCTGTCGCACGGGCTGGGGGCGATCCTGATCTTCGTCGGCTTGAAGATGACGGCGTCGATCTGGTACCACCTGAACACGTTCGTGTCCCTCGGCGTGATCACGGCGATCCTCGCTGCCGCAATTGTCTTCAGCGAGCGGCGCTCCCGCAGGGCCAATCTCGAGGCGGCCGAGCCTCGCGCCCGCTAGACGGCGGGGGATCGCCTCGGCTTCCATCGGGAGTCCGCCCTCGTCACCCTGACCGTCGATCGCTAGTTCAAGGGTGGCGAGGCGTCCAGCGTCGAGCTGGCCGCTCCCAATGGGCTTGGAGCCTTGATCGGAAGCATCGACTTCGTCGAAGGGGGTCGGTTCCTCATCACCGCCACCGACGGAGCCGTCAACTACTGCGGCTTCAGCGGTGCGGCGACACCCGAGCTGACGGCAGCTTTCGAAGAGGCCTTCGGAAGCTAACGGCCAGGCCGATATCCCCGGTCGACATCGCGATCGGACTCCGCCAACAAGGCGGAGATGCGCTGCCGGGTGACGCCGAACAACTCGGCAATGCGCTCCATCGTGTAGCCGTGGGCACGGAGCGCAATGGCTTCCGCCTTGCGCATCGTCGAGCCCACGTTGTGAAGGGCGTCGATATTCTCGCTCAGAAGGTTGATGATGAGAGGCTGCGGCTCCCCCTCAACGACTGCCGGGAGATCCTCCCCGGTTTCGAGACGGGCGATCAGGGCGCCGGCTCTCCTCCGAATCTCTTCGTTGCGCCGGGCGTTGGCCTCGGACATCTCCTCGAGCAGGCGCAAGGATTCGATCAGGTCGTCGGTAGATCGCTCGATCTCGTCGCTCACCCCGCCATTGTGGCATCTCGGTCGTAGCAGAGGCAATGACCCTTACCGCAATGACTATTGACATCGAGCCCTGACGACTGTATCTTGCCGGCGGGATGCGGCGACTCGAAGAGTTGTCCTGCGTCGCCGTGACGCAACCGCATGGAGAGGGAAGGGAACCCTATGAAACGTCTTGGTGGTGTGGTCTTGACCACTGCATTGCTCTTGGCTATGGCGCCGGCTGCGGTCGCAGACGAGCCGCTGATCACGGACCTGGCCGGCCCGCTCGGCTTGAGCGTTGGCACGAACGGCACCGTGTACGTGACGGAGGCATTCGGACCGGGACGTCTGATCGCGCTGGACAAGCACGGCGACACGCGGGTGCGGGTCGCCGCGCCGGGTACCGAGCTCGCCGGGGTGGACGCGACCGGCACGGGCCGCGTCGTATACACGCAGACCGTCTACGACGACGATGGACACCCGGTCGACGCGGTTCTGGCTGTTGTCGACAATGCCGGGAAGACCCGCACGCTGGCCTCCTTGCAGGCCTTCGAGGAGCGCTACAACCCTGACAGCATCAACACCTACGGGTTGATCGGCAGCGACAATCAGGCATGCATCGAGGCAGTGGAGGAGATTGGCTTCCCGCCCGTGTACGACGGGATCATCGAGTCGCACCCGTACGCGGTTGCCATCGACGGGCCGGGTTACGTAGTAGCCGACGCCGCGGGGAACACGATCCTCGAAGTATCGAACAGCGGAAAGGTCAAAACGCTGGCGGTGCTGCCGGCAATCCCGCAGGTGATCAGCGAGGCCGCGGCGATCGAGAATGGTGTTGCGCCTTGCGCCGGTGAGACGTTCGCGGGCGAACCCGTGCCCACCGACGTCGAGATCGGGCCCGGCGGCAACGTCTACGTCTCGCTGCTGCCGGGTTTCCCGGAGAACCCGGGCGCCGGGCAAGTGTGGATGATCAACCGCAAGACGAAGGCGATGACGCTGGTCGCCACGGGCCTGGTGACACCGGTCGACATCGCGGTCGGTCGCAACGGCACCATCTACGTGGCAGAGCTGTTCGCTTCCCAGATAAGCAAGATACAGGGCGGGGTCGTTTCCCATTATGCGACCCTGGATACTCCGGGCGCGATCGAGATCGATCGCCGCGGAACCCTGTATGCGACGTCGGGCGTGTTCGGCGCGGGCTCGGTGGTTCGGCTCACTCCCTGATAACCCGTCGTCGCAAGATGTGGGGAGGTACCGGCGAGGGGGATGCGCCGGTACCGGGTTTTCGCAGCGGGAAATCGCGAGGCCCGGTCTCGAGAATCGAGGGTCGCCGGATGTTGGCTGGCAGAGTTCTCATCGGAGGCCGCGGCGCGGCCCGGGGGGTCTCCGTCGTGGGAACCCAACTGCAGGGAATGCTCCAGCCATGTCGCACACCCTAAGTGCCCTTCCACTAATAGATCAGTGATCCGACGAGTGACTTCTGGCCCCTACCAAGTGGCTCCCCGGTCGCATAGCCTCAGTGGTGGTGGACGAGAGCGCGTCACGGGATCGAGCCCAAACTCAATCGTCACGGCGGCGCACCAGCCGTCGCTTCGGCTACGTGGTGGCTGTCGTGGTCAACGTCGTTCTGGTGTTCGTCGTCACCAATCTGCTGGAGTGGGATCTGGTGCCGTTCCTCACCGACGACTTCGATCGGGTGGTCCCGATTATCAGCGTCTCGCTGGCGGCGACGATCGCGGCGAACGTCCTCTACCTGGTCTCCGACACGGCCCGTCTCAAATCCTTCACCCAGATCGGGCTGCTCGGCATCAACATGGCGGCGACGGTGCGGATGTTCCAGGTGTTCCCGTTCGACTACACCGCCTATGACTTCGACTGGGCGACCGTGACCCGGGTGGTGCTCATCTTCAGCATGCTGGGAATCGGCATTTCCGCGATTGTCGAAGTGCTCAAACTCGGCAGGTCGCAATAGGGCCTCGGCCCTGCAGCGGCTCCAACGGCCGCCACTAAGCTCGCTTGCGTCTGCACGCAACTACCAAAGCAAGGGACTGATACTTCGGATGAAGACGCCACCGCTGGCCTCGGACCTGCTCGATTCCATGACGTTCCGCTGTATCGGCCCGCCGCGAGGCGGCCGCGTGGTGGCCGTTGCCGGGGACCCGAACAACCCGGCGGTCTTCTACTTCGGCGCCGTGGCCGGGGGGATCTTCAAGACGGACGATGCCGGAACCACCTGGATCAACATCAGCGACGGGTTCTTGAAGACCTCCGCGGTCGGCGCCCTGGCCGTCTCCGACTCCGACCCCAATGTCATCTATGCCGGCATGGGGGAGAGCACCATCCGTATCGACGTGTCGCACGGCGACGGGCTCTATCGATCGGGCGACGGCGGTCAGACGTGGACCCACTGCGGGCTGAGCGACACGCGCCACATCGGTGAGATCCGTATCCACCCCAAGAATCCGGATCACGTCTTCGTCGCAGCTCTGGGCCATGCCTTCGGTCCCAACGAGGAGCGTGGCGTATTCCGCACCCGCGACGGCGGTAAGACCTGGGACAAGGTGCTCTACAAGAGCGACAAGGCCGGAGCGATCGACGTGACGTTCGACCCGCGCAACCCCGACGTCCTCTATGCCACGATGTGGGAGGCCCACCGCAACTTCTGGGAGCTGAGCAGCGGCGGCCCCGACAGTGGTATCTGGAAGTCGACCGACGGCGGCGACACCTGGGTCGATATCACCCGCAACGAGGGATTGCCGCAGGAGGGAATCCTGGGCAAGATCGGTGTGGCGGCGTCGCCGGTCAAGGCCGGGCGAGTGTGGGCGCTGATCGAGTCCACCGAGGATCCCGGCCTATACCGCTCCGACGACTTCGGCGAAACCTGGCGGTTGCTCTGCGAGAACCAAGATCTTCGCTATCGCCCCTGGTACTACATGCACGTCTTCGCCGACACCCAGGATGCCGACACGGTCTACGTCAACAACCTGAACATGTGGCGGTCCAACGACGCTGGCAAAACGTTCACCCGCATCGCCACCCCGCACGGCGACAACCACGATCTGTGGATCGATCCCCGCAACAACCAGCGCATGGTCCAGGGCAACGACGGCGGCGCCAACGTCTCGTTCAACGCCGGCGAGTCGTGGAGCACGATCTACAACCAGCTCACGGCCCAGTTCTACACGGTGACGACGGATACTCGCGAGCCCTTCTACTACGTGTATGGCACGCAGCAGGACAACTCGAGCATCGCGGTGCCGAGCAGCACCAACGACGAAGCCATCGTCTGGGCCGACTGCTACCCGGCGGGCACCGGCGAGAGCGGCTACATGGCGGTTCACCCCGAGAATCCGAACATCGTCTACGTGGGTGCCGTCGGCAGCTCGCCCGGCGGCGGCGGAGCGCTGCAGCGCTACGACCACCGCACGGGCCAGATCCAGCTCGTCATCGCCCCACGATCCCAACACCTTGTACACCGCGGGCAACGTCGTCTTCCGCAGCACGGACGAGGGGCACAGCTGGGAGCCGATCAGCCCCGACCTCACTCACAACGACCCAGAGAAGCTGGGGGTGTCCGGGGGCCCGATCACCAACGACACCAGCGGCGCCGAGCACTACTGCACCGTGTCGACGCTGCGCGAATCGGAGCATGAACCGGGCGTCTTGTGGGCCGGCTCCGACGACGGGTTGGTGCACGTATCGCGCGACAACGGCGCAACCTGGGACAACATCACCCCGCCGGATCTCCCTGAGTGGAGCTACATCCGCACGGTCGAGCCGTCACCACACGACGCCGCCACCGTTTATCTCGCCGCCACCCGCTACAAGCTGGACGACAACACGCCATACCTCTACAAGACGACCGACTACGGCCAGACGTGGCAGTCCATTGTCGGCACCGGCAAGAAGGCAATGCCCGCCGGCGAGTTCGTCCGGGTGATCCGCACCGACCCGGTACGGGAGGGCCTGCTCTACGTGGGCACCGAGACCGGCCTCTTCGTGTCGATGGACGACGGCGCCGCCTGGGAGCGCTGGGAGTCGAACCTGCCGGTGACGCCGGTCTACGATCTCACGGTGAAGGGGACCGACCTCGTCGTCGCCACGCACGGGCGATCGTTCTGGGTTCTCGACGACCTGACCCCGCTCTACCAGCTCGACGATGCGATCACAGAAGGTGAGGCACGGCTGTTCGAGCCCCGGCGGGCCTGGCGGATCTTGCCCGGCATCTTTGCCGGCATCCTCACCGGGACCGAGGGCAAGGACTACATGATCGGGCTCGGCAAATCGGCCAACTACGTCGCCGAACGCAATGAGACGGGCCACGTTGCCTACACAATCCTCGACGCGGGCCAGAGTGCCCCTCTCGGGGTCACCGTCAGCTACTACCTCGGTGAGGAGATCGGGGCTGCGGACGGATCGACCCTTGCGCTGGCATTCCTGGACTCGGACGGCGAATTGGTGCGCGAGTTCCACCCGCGGCCGGCCGGCTACGACAAGCTCGAGGACGACGAGAAGGCATTCGCCCCGGGCCCGTGGATCACGACCAAGGCCGGTGTCAACCGCTTCCTATGGGATCTCCGCTACGAGCCGGCCACGAGGGTCCTCGGCAACAAGCTCGCCTGGGAAGCCAGCAAGGGCCCGCTGGTCGTGCCGGGCACATATCAGGCCCTGTTGACGGTGACGGACGGCGACGGCGTCGACACGGCGCTCACCCAGTCCTTCGAGGTCGTCAACGATCCGCGGGCTGGTGTGTCGCAGGAGGATCTGCAAGCCCAACTGGATCTCCTGCTGGCCATTCGTGACAAGATCTCCGCAGCCCACGAGGGCGTCACCAGGATCCGGGCGATGCGCGACCAGGTGGCGCACTGGCGGGAGAAGCTGGCTGCGCGGGGCGATGCCAAACTCGACGCGATTGAGGACGAACTCATCGTGCCCGGCCGCCACAAGGACACATTCGGCCTCAACCAGCGTTCCCGGCTCAACGAGAAGCTGTCGTCGCTGATAAGCGTCGTCGCCAGCGCCGACTCCATGCCGACGAAACAGGCCGTGGAGCTCGCCGGCGTCTACTCGGCGCAGATAGACGAGCAACTGAGTCATCTGCAGGCACTGATGACCACCGACGTCGCGGAGTTCAACGTACTAGTGGCGGCCACCAACATACCCCCGGTCCAGTAGCGAAACGAAGGGCGAGGCGTGGTGGACCCTCCTATCGTTGCGTTCACGCTGGTGGCGGTTGCGGCGGCGTTCGCCGTGTCGGCGTCCGCCGGGCTCGGCGGTTCCCTGATCCTCGTACCGGCCTTAGCGCTGGTGCTCGGGACGAAGGAGGGCGTCGCTCTCGCCGCCCTGCTGCTCGCCGGCAACAACGTCGTCAAGGTCGTCGCCTACCGAATGACATTGCCGTTCAAGAAGGCCGCTGTGGTGGTGGGGCTGCTGGCGCTGGGTGCGGCGATAGGGGCCCGGCTGCTCGTGTCATCTCCGGAGGACCTCGTCACCGTCGCAGTGATCGTCAGCTTCGTGCTGGCGCTGCTCGCGGAGCGGTTCGATCTGTCGCGATTGCGAGCCGTCGGCGGCCCCTTCCTGGCATTCGGCGCGGGGGCGACGTCGGGTTTCTCGGGGACGTCCGGCCCGCTCAAAGGGGTGGCGATCCGCCAACTCAACCTCGACCGCCGCCACTTCGTCGGCGCGGCCTCCCTCGCCTCACTGGCGGGTGACGCCACCAAGGCCGCCGTCTTCGCCGAAGCCCAGCTGCTCGACGGCTCGGCGCTGATGCTTGCGGTTCTCGCCATTCCGCTGATGATCGCGGCAACCTTCAGCGGGCGGAAGATCAACCAGTCGATCGGGGAGCGAGGCTACTCCGTCCTGTTCTGGACGGTGATGGCCGGCTACACCGCGCGCCTGTTGTTCGCCTAGGAGCTAGTCCTCCGCCGGTGGCGGCCACAGGTAGATCGTCTGCGGATCCTCCGGGAACCACCTGCAGCCGAGGACCGCTTCGACAACCTCCGCCATCTCATCGGGTAGCCAAGGAGTCTCGGCGAAAGCGCCCCTCCCGGCCGTGGCATCGAGCCGGGCCTGGAAGTCATCGCACACCTGCTTGCCTTCGGCCATCGAGGTGCGGTAGGCAGCCATCTCCGGGCTCGCGGACAGCTGCGTCCAGTCGGCGTCAGTGTCCTCGGCGGTGCCCGCCCGCTCCGCCAGAGCTTGCTCGACCGACATGAATCGGGTGTGCCAATCGAAGATGAGGTCGTGAAGGTCGGCCACCTGCGCGGGCGGCACGATGCCGTCCGTCGCCTCCTTGACCTCGGTCCGGATCTCGACGGCGTGTTCGAGCGATGCCTGTAGGTGCTGCGGCGTGAAGTCGGTGATGTCCTCCGAGTCGGCAACCAGCGCGTCGGCGCGTTCACTTGCCCGCGCCTCGAGAGCATTGAGGTGGTCGACGTATTCGGTGAGTGACATCTCTCCACCTCCGCATCCGCCACTCAGCATCGCCAGGGCGGTGACCGCGATCAGTCGTTTCATTGCCATGGTGTCCATTCTGGAGCAGCCATTGCGGCTGGCGCCAACTCTGGGAGGCGAGGACAGGTGGGGGGAGCCGGCGCCTCCCTATGATCGGGCGATGCGACTCACCCTTCTCGGCACGGGCGGGCCCCGGCCGGACCCGGACAGGCAAGGGCCATCGACCCTGGTCGAGGCCGGTGGGCACCGCTTGCTGTTCGACGCCGGACGGGGCGTCGCTACCCAGCTCGCCAGAGCCGGCGTGACACCCGAGCAGCTCGACGCAGTGTTCGTCACCCACCACCACTACGACCACATCGGCGGGCTCGGCGATGTGCTGATGGCGGCATGGAACAACGGGCGGGATCGACGACTGCCGGTCTTCGGTCCTAGGGGGACCGAAGCCATCGTGGCCGCTCTGTTCGACCAGGTGTACGGGTCCGACATCCGATTCCGGATCCGTGAGGCCGAGGTGAATGGCGCGCCGATTGCCCACGTGACCGAGATGGCGCAGGTAACCGACATCGAATCCGGCATCATCGAGCCCGGCGGCGGGGTTCAGGTCGAGGTCGGGAGAGTGGAACACGGCGAGAGCGCTCTAGGTCTGCTGGACGACGAATGGACGGCGGTCGGCTATCGGATCCGCGGTGATGGGGCAACGGTCACCATCAGCGGCGATGCCGTCGCCGGGAGAGATCTCGCCCGGCTGGCGCGGGACGCGGACGCCCTTGTCATCTCGTGCTACCTCACAGGTGAGGAGATCAACAGCGACGAAACCCGATTCCTCGCCGACCAAGTTCTCGCCGGCGGACCGCAGGTCGCCCGCATCGCGGCCGAAGCGGGCTGTCGGTACCTGGTGCTCACGCATCTCCGGCGGAAGTCGCCCGAGCTTCTCGAAAGCCTGGTTGCCGAGGTTCGGAAGGTGTACGGCGGCGAGATCATCGTGGGGGAGGACCTTGGCGCGCTCGCGCTGTGAGCCGCCCGCTCGCGCCCGGCACAGCGACACGGTGCGTCGTAAGGTGCCCGACATTCGCCGCTATCAAGGAGCCGAAATGCAACTAGGAGTGTTCTCCGTCAGTCTGTCCGTTGCGGACATGGCCACCTCCAGAGCGTTCTACGAGAAGCTCGGGTTCGGCATGGTTGCCGGCGACGGTGAGACGTGGACGATCCTCGCCAACGGGACGACGGCGATCGGCCTCTTCCACGGCATGTTCGAGGGCAACCTACTGACCTTCAACCCCGGCTGGGAAGGCCTCGGCACCGAGTCCGGCGAGTTCACCGATATCCGGGAGCTCCGCGCTCAGCTGGCGGCGCTCGGTCTCGAGCCGACGGCGGACACCACCGCCGAGAGCCCGAGTGGGCCGGCCAGCTTCATGGTCACCGATCCGGACGGCAACGTGATCCTGATCGACCAGCACGTCTGATCGCCACCGGCTCAGATGGCGATGACGGTCTTGCCCCGGGCGTGGCCGGCCCCGACGTAGGCGATGGCCGCGGGGGTCTCGCTGAGCGGGTGGATTCTGTCGATGACCGGACTGACCTCGCCGGATTCGATGAGTCTCATCAGCGTCAGGAGGTCTGCAGTCTTCGGCACCGACAGGAATGGGGCCAGCTTCTGGCTCACGAACGGCGACATCAGGCGGGCCCCGATGATCCGGCCGATGCTCCCCAACCACCGGCCGCCCTCCCCGCTGTTGGGGACGAGAGTGCCCTTGCGGGAGAGCACGCGGCGTCGCTCGGCTATGGAGTGGTTGTCCGCGATGTCGAGGATGAAGTCGTAATGCCGTCCGCTCTCGGTGAAGTCCGCTTCGGTGTAATCGATGACATGGTCGGCGCCGATCTTGCGGACCAGCTCCAGGTTCGAGGTGCTGCTGACACCGGTCACTTCGGCCCCGAAGGATTTGGCGATCTGCACCGTGAACGTGCCGATGCCACCCGACGCCCCGTTGACCAGGACTTTGTGCCCGGGCCGGACCTTGCCGACGTCGCGGAGCGCCTGGAGCGCCACCAAACCCGCCATCGGGACCGAGGCGGCCTGCTCAAACGTGAGACCCGCCGGCCGCGGCGCCAGGTTCTTCGGCTTGGCACGGGCATACTCGGCGAATGCGCCCTGACACTGGCCGAACACCTCATCGCCGGGCTGCAACGTGGTGACGTCCCTCCCGACTGCTTCAACCGTACCGGCGACGTCCACGCCTCCAACGCCGTTGCGCGGCCGCCGCAGCCCATACATCATGCGCATCACGTAGGGCATACCCCGTACCGCGCTCCAGTCGGCCCAGTTGACGCCGGCGGCGTGGACCCGGAGCAGCACCTCGTCGTCCTTGTTTGCCGGGGTGGCGACGTCTCCGAGCTCGAGGACGTCCTCGGGCGCTCCGTAGGCCTTCTGGACCATTGCCTTCATGAGCTTGCCCTCCTCAATCGCGTGTTAAACCGTGATGACGACCTTGCCGCGAGCGTGTCCCTGCTCGAGATAGCGCAGGGCGCCAGGACCCGACGATATCCGGCGAGTGACCGGTTGCCGACGCTGTCGAGTAACAGGTCGTAGTGCAGTCCGCTCTTCCGCCCGCACCCGGACCTCGTTGCCTCCGACCGCCGGCTTGTCCATCTCCTGGAGATGCAGCACCTGATCTGCCGAGCCATAGCGGTCGTAGACGATTGCCTGCATCGTGCTCTCCTCTCAGCCCGGCGCCCCGATCATCCCGCAGTCCGGCCGGCGCCCGCTAGAGGCCGAATACCCGTCGGGCGTGTTCGCCGCGGGTGGCAGGTTCGGACGGAGATGAAGGCCCTGCCGGACGATTGCCCCCTTGGCTCCCTCCGCCGGCTGCTAGCGGCGAATGTCCATTTGCAGGAACTCGGTCACGTTCATGAAGTCGGGAGGCGTCTTCGTATTCGCCGGCAGTTGTGGCAAGGCGACGTCCTTGGTAACGACTCGCGGCGACTCCAGCTCGACCTCGTCACCACCGACCTTGAGTCGAGCGCTTCCGGCCGAGAGTATGTTCCTGACCCAGTCGGAGTCGGCGCCGTAGTTCATGATGAAGATGTAGCCGCCCTCGACCGGATGGGCATCGAGGGGCGTGTGGTATTCCTTTCCGGACGATCTGCCGAGGTGAATGAGCACCGGCCGCTTGCCGCGCTTGATCTCCATCTTGTTGAAGGTTCGTTTGTTGAGCTGGGCGAGCCACTTGGGCAAAGGCATCTAGAGCTCCGGCGTGCCGAGAGCATCGGTCGCGGGTTGGGCGCCGGCCTCGAGCGGCTTGCGCGAGGCGAAGCCGCTGATGAGGAATTCGCAGGCATAGAGCGTCAGAGCGACGGCGAAGGGAGGGGCGACGATGGCAGCGATCGGCACGGTGATCTCGTCATTGATCACGACATCGGGGGCCAGCATGCTGGCCATCAGAGCCACGAACCAGCCGACGCCGACAACCGCAGTGATCCACGGGTATGCATCCATCTGTCCCCATCCCATCTCGTCGGGACGGCGGAAGATGGTTGTCCGCAGAACAAACACAGTGGCCAGCAGCCCCCAAAACCAGTTGGCGATGGCGGCCGGCCTGAGGATGACCGGCTCATCGCCGAATGTCAGCTCTGGTGATCCCAGGCTCGTGATCAAGACAACCAGCCAGATGATCGCGATCGTCAGTCCGATCCAGATGTTCTTCGATGGCACCTTGCTCCTTCGCACTGATTGTCCCAGCCGGGCGCCACGATAGACCACCGCTGCCGATTGGGGCATTCACCGATCGACGGCGTCCGGGGCTCCTGCCAGAACTGAGCATCGATCAGCCGATCGCCTCGGCCATCAATACTGCGTTTCGGCCATGGGCTATTCATGCAGCAGGTTGCCACCTTGACGAGGTCGATGAGTCGGAGGGGGCGACGGCGTTCCTGTCCGAGTGGCTGTGATGGGAGCGGTCGCGGAGTACTAGAACCGTCACGGAGCATTCGGGCTCAGACGACGCCGCCACCGCGGCGGCGCGCCGACAGAGTGGGCGCCGCATCCTGCGGTCTACCCTCACGAAGCGCGGCCCGGCTTTCTGTGGCTGGGCGGCCGTGATGCCCCTCTCCCGGGGGCGCTCGGGCTGGGCCGACGCCACCGACTGAACAGACCAAGGAGACATTCATGGCAACGACTGGGCCGCTCTCGGCGGCGCTCGACACCGCTGAGCTGCTGATGCACAACCGCATCGAGATTCGCAAGGTATCCCTCGACACGGTGACGGCGGCGCTCGTCACCTTTCGAGTGGGAAGCTCGTGGGTCGAGGACTCGCAGCCCTTTCGGGGAACCCACTCGTGCCCGCTGCCACACGTCGGGTACATGATCGATGGTGCGATGGGCGTGCGCATGGATGACGACTCGGTCGCGGTGTTCGAGCAGGGAGAGGTCTTCCTGCTACCGCCGGGTCATGACGCCTGGCCCGAGCACGACGCTCCGTGCACCTTTGTCGAGTTCTCGCAGGGGAGTGACTACTACTGCGACGTCGTCGCCTCCTACGAGCCGCGTGTGATCGAGTGACGTTGGGCCGTTAGGCACTACCGGGCGAGCGGCTGATCGGGTATCTCTCGTGTCATGAACATCCAATTCTTCTCGAGTCGCCAAACCGCGCTTCCACCGGGCTGGACCAAGGAGTCGAGCATCTCCATCTTCGGATCGGCTCGCATTGACGCAACGGCGCCTCCCGGCGAGGGCGCCAAGCTCTCAGTCGTCACGTTCTTCGGCAGCGCCACCGTGTTGGTCCCTCGAGGTTGCTCGATCCAGCTGAGCGGCGGCGACTTCTTCGGGAGCCAGTCCGTCGAGGTAGAGCCGGCCCCCGGTGGACCTCTGATTCGATTCCAGGCGATCCCGATTCTCGGCAGCATCAAGGTCCGCCCGGGCTGAGTCGGTCCAGGGGCCCGGCCCTTGGGCCTGTCGGTTTGCTACGGTTGGACGGACCCGGAAAGGGGTACGTACCCATGACGACCGATGTTGTATCCGGCATACCCATCCTTCCCGGCCGCCTAGGCGCACCGGACATGGAACTCCGCGACGACCCGAGAGCCGATTCGCGGCTCGTGGCGGCGCTGGCCGTTTTCGAAATGGACGGCGCTCCTGAGCCGGCCGTCGTCACCAGCGATGCGCCGATCGAAGCCAAGCTGGCGTTCTGCGCCGAAGCGGAACCTGGTTACGAGGCCCTGTTTGTCGCCCTGAGCGAAGGTCTGCCTCCGATCGAAGGTGTCACCGACACCACCCAGACCATCACGGGTGTCGACGGTAACGACATCGTGCTGTACATCCACAGGCCGACCGAAGATACCGGCCCGCTACCAGGAGTTGTGCACATACACGGGGGTGGCATGGTCATCCTTGAGGCCGCCGGACCACTCTATGTGCGGTGGCGGCAGTCGATGGCCGCTTCCGGCATGGTTGTGGTGGGCGTCGAGTTCCGCAACGGGGCCGGCACCCTCGGTAATCACCCCTTCCCAGCAGGGCTAAACGACTGTTCAAGCGCTCTGCAGTGGGTACACCAGAACCGCGGGAATCTCGGAATCTCCAAGCTGATGGTCTCGGGCGAATCGGGTGGCGGCAACCTGACACTTGCCACTGCGATGAAAGCCAAGCAGGACGGCCATGGCGACATCGTCGACGGTGTTTATGCCATGTGCCCATACATATCCAACGCATACGCCCACAAGAGCCCTGCCTTGCCCTCGCTCTACGAGAACGACGGCTACTTCCTCGATTGCGCCATGATGGGAGCGCTGACGGCGCCCTACGATCCCGAAGGAGCGAACGCCCACAATCCGCTGACCTGGCCTTACTACGCCGACACCTCGGATCTCGAGGGCCTGCCTCCACACGTGATCTCCGTCAACGAGCTCGACCCGTTGCGCGATGAGGGCCTGGCGTACTACCGAAAGCTGCTTGGTGCTGGAGTGAGCGCTGTCAGCCGGACGGTCAACGGAACCACACACGCGGGCGATCTCATGTTCCCGGGAGCGATGCCCGACGTCTATGCCGCCACGCTACGCGACATCAAGGGTTTCGCCGACGCGCTCTGACGCGACCTAGCCGCTGGTCGCAGTGGCGCTGAGGTCGTCCCGGCCGAAGATGAAGTGGGCTGCGAGGAGCAACGCCACCGACACAACTCCGATCACGGCCCCAACCGTGAGGACGTCATCGAGATTGTCGAAGAACCCGAGGCCGATCAGAACGCTCCCGTAGGCGAGCCGTCCCGACAGGCTGCCGAGGGAGAGAAACGTCGCCCGGTGGCGTTTCATCACGAGCGGGGTGGCGGCGGCGGCGACGAGAACCGGGGCGGCCGCCGCTTGCGTGCTGCGCAGAGCAATCACGAGAGTCAGCCAGGGCGAGAAAGTGAGCGCCATGCCGACCAGGATGAGCGCCTCGATCGAGGCGAGGAGGCCGAGCGCCCCCCGCAGCCCGAGGGCGGCGCGGAGCTGATAGCTCCTCGCCGCAGCCGCGGCCCCGATGATGGAGATCGCGGCCACGAGCAGTCCGCTGTAGATGGGAGCTGCTCCCGCCTCGGCCAGGCTCGCTCCGGCGACTTCGGTGAGCCACGGCTGGATCATGTCGATGGCGAGCCCTTCGAGCGGTTCCTGCACCGTCATGAACAGGAAGATCCAGGCCAGTCCCGGGCGACGCAAGTAGCGCAACGCGGCCCGGAGCTGGCCGGCTCCGGCAGGGGCCGCGCCTGGAGACTCGTCGCCGGGGGCGGTCGGTTCGACCATGGGGACTGCGACGGCCAGTTGATAAGTCGCCGCCAGCAGGCTGGCGGCGAAAGGGAGCCGCAGGTCGATCAGCCCGAGAGCTCCGCCGACGATGGCGGCTGCCGTGGTGCCGAGGAATGCGTCGCGGCTGGCCTTTGCCTCGGCGCGGTCGAAATCAGAGCTGCGGCCGAGTGCCTCGAGGGTGTCGTAGTGGAACGAGGTGTCGGTTCCCGAGAATGAGGCGTAGCCGACGGCGACGAGTGCTTGGCCGAGTGCCAGCAGGATGATCGACGAGCCCGCCACCAAGAAGGTGGCGAACCCAACCACCCAGGCGGCCGCCCCGAACCGAAGCGTCCGGACCCGCCCCACCCGATCGCTGAACCACCCCGATGGGACCTCGACCACGACGACCGTCAGGAAGTAGACCGCCGCCAGGCGCAGCGTGGCTCCCAGGCCCACCCGCTCCAGAAAGAAGAGCAGCGAGGTTGGGAACCAGAACAACAGACCGGCGGCGATTCTGTGCCGTCGATAGAGCCGGAGGTTGTTCTCGAGGGCCGAGCCACCGGCCGCGGGTGCCATCCCAGCACGTTAGGCCGGGAATGCTGCCCGGGCGGCGCGCGCAGGAGGGGCGGGGATCAACCCGCCCCTCCCGCATCAGGCGTGGCTCCGATTACTCGGGCTCGACGACCACCGCCGAACCGTACGCCAGCAACTCGGCGGCGCCCGACATGACGACCGACGTCGTGAAACGCACCGCCACGATGCCGTTGGCGCCGAGCTCTTTGGCCTCGGCGACCATCCGGTCGATCGCCTGCTCGCGGGCCTCGCCGAGGAGTTTCGTGTACTCCGAGATCTCGCCGCCGACGATGTTCCGGAACCCGGCCTTGATGTCCTTGCCGACGTGGCGGGCCCGAATCGTGTTGCCACGAACCAGCCCCAGGGTCCGCACAATGCGATGCCCTGCGATGACCTCACTGGTCGATACGATCATTTCTCTACCCTCCGATACGGGTCGGTTCTGTACGTCTTGAGCCGGTCGATCAAGACCGAGAGGAAGACCAGGCCGAAGCCCAACCACAAGCCAAAGACCAGGACCGCCTCGAGCAGGTTCTCGGCGTCTGTCGCCACCTGCCAGATGACGAATCCGATGATGGCGACCACCCACGCGATGGCGATCATCCAGCCGAAGTTGGAGAGGAAGCCGGAGACGCTCCCGCGCGGCTTCTCGTCCCATTGGGTGTCTTCCGGTACTTGAAAATCTGATGTCATTGTTGCCTCCTTGAGCTTGCGCATCTCGCCGGCGATGTTGCGGCACTGGACACAGTCCTCCAGATGGAGCCGCACTCGCTGGTCGTCGCGCTGGGTCAGTTCGCCGTCGACGTAGCCCGAGATCAGCGCCTCGTCGAATTCGTGCTTCGCCTCACTCATGGTCACCTCTCCGGCCGTGTGGTTCATCGAGGGAGCGGTTCCCCTCGTCGATCAGGATCTCTCGCAGACCCTTCCTCGCGGCGTGCAATCGCGACATCACCGTGCCCTGGGGGATCGCCAGCACTTCGGCGATCTCGCGATAAGAAAGATCGTGGTAGTCCCGTAGCACGAAGATCTCGCGGTGAGCCTCGGGCAGCCGCGAGATCGCTCGCCAGATCTGGCGCTGGAGGTCGTGGCGCTCGGCATCGGCCGCCGGGTCGGCGGACGGGTCGGCGGCTTCCGGGTGCCCCTGCTCCAGCCAGGCGTCGAGCGACTCGTGCCGGCGCACCCGTTCGCGGCGCATGAGATCGCGGGCCCGGTTGCGCACGATTTGGTAGAGCCACGGGTCGATGGGGCGGTCGGCGTCGAAGCGGTCGAGGTGCTGGAAGAACCGCAGGACGCCGTCCTGGGCGACGTCGCGGGCGGTCTCGGGAGTGCCCGTGATTTGGAGTGCAAACACGTAGGCGGCGCGACCGACCCGTCGCGCGAGTTGCTCGCGGGCCTCCCGTTCCCCGTCCCGAGCCTGTGCCAGCAGAGCGCGATCCGCGCGAGGAATCTGTGCGCTCATAACTGTCCCGATCGTACTCGCCATACCTCTACTTACGCAGCAGCCTCGGGAAATATTCGCCGGGGCCGACGAGGGCGCAGTCATAGCCCTACGATCGACACCCATGGCGCGCTCTCCCGTCCGCTGGATCCTGGTGCTGAGCATCGGCGCCGCTTCCGGGATCGGGATGGCTCGATTCGGCTTCGGACCGGTGCTCCCGGCGCTGCGCGCCGATCTCGGCTGGTCGCTGTCCACTGCCGGCGCCGTCCAGAGCGCCAACCTGGGGGCGTATTTGATCGGATCGCTGTCCACGCCGCGCATCGTCGATCGGTGGGGGCTGCGCCGGCCGTTCTGGGTCTCATACGTTGCTTTGGCGGCGACTCTCGTGGCAACGGGCTCGGCCGGCGATGTGGCTTCGCACGTCGCGTTGCGGCTGGTCGCCGGCGGCGCCGCCGCCGTCGGGCTGATCACCGGTGGAGTGATCGCCGCCCGCCTGTCCTCGGCTGCCATGAGCGGGCTGATGATCGGCCTGTTCTTCGGCGGGGTGGGAGCGGGGATCGTGGCGACCGGGCTCCTGCTTCCGATCGCGTTTGGCAGCGCCGCCGGATGGCGGATCGTGTGGTGGGTGATGGGGGCGATCGCGATCATTGCCGCTCCGCTCGTCTACCGATCGCTGCGAGCCGCCTGTGCCAGCATTGACGCCATGCCGGCCCCGCCGGAGCCTGCGGCGGCGGGATCGAGCGGGCTCCTCGTCTTGCTCCGGCTCGAGATCGCATACTTCCTCTACGGCCTGGGATCGATCGCATATATGACGTTTGTGGTCGCTTTGCTGCGGGCCCAAGATGCTTCTCCCCGGGCGGTGGGAGCGTTCTGGGTGACGCTCGGGATCGCGATCCTCGTGGCGGGGCGCTTGTGGGCCGGTCCGATCAGCCGATCGCGATCGGGGCGGCTGGCGGCTCTGATGTATCTCATCATGGCGAGCGCATCGGGGATCGTCGTGGTGTCTGCGACTTTTGGGGCGCTGATTGCGTCGGCGCTGGCCTTCGGCTCGGTGTTTGTAGCGGCGGTGAGCGTCACCACTCATCTGATCCGGATTCACCTGCCGCAGGAGCGCTGGACGGCCACTCTCGCCCGCTTCACGGTCGGGTTCGGTCTCGCCATCACCATCGGTTCGACGGCGGCCGGCGTGATGGCCGACCACCTCGGCTTGCCCACCAGCATCTTCGTCTCGGCGCTCGTCCTGATTGCGGCGGCGGCTGCGGCGAGCCTCCAGCCGGGCGTTGCCGCGGTGCGGTGACTCTTGCGTCTCGGGGGAATATGCGGTCCCCCAGGGACTACGCTCCGCCCATGACTACCAACGTCCGCCGAGTCGTCCACGAGCTGACCCACCACGAGGGCCGTGATGCTCTCCAGCAGAAATTCCTTTTCGCGGGAGTCGAGGCAGCCGCGGTCGCCGACGTGCTGCTGACCGCGCCGCTCGTCGGAGACGGTTCGGTGTTCGGGAACCGGCCCGGTGCCGAACAAGACCGCACCGCCACGTCGCGGGCGCTGCGCGGCTTCTCGCCGGCCCCCGGCTTCCGTTTCGACGTCGACCTCGCGAGCCGGGGAGAGGGCGTATTCGTAGTGCGGTTCTCCCAGCCCGGCAGGAGTGTGCCCTACCTCGAGGGTGATCTGCTGTGGACGATCACCGACGAGGCCGGGGGCGCCGTGTTCGATGAGCAGATCAATTCTGACCGGGCGCTGCGGTCGGTGAGTATGCCCCTCGCCGGCACGCGGCCCTCGTTGCGCCGCTGGATCTTCTTCCGGGTCGGTCACAAGCAGGTCATGGCCGGAGCGACGAAGAACATTGCGGCGATTCTCGACGGTCGAAGCGGCTAGGAACGTTACGCCTGCAACCGGGCTCCGCGCCGGGCTACGCTCGCGGCACCGCAGCGGAGGGAAAACGTATGGCCGGTTACTGGATCATTCTCGCCACCGAGAAGGACGACGCCGAGGCGCTTGCGGAGTATCGACGCTTGTGGCCCCCGCTCGCCGCCCGCTACGGAGCCCGGATCATCTCCGGCTACGGCCGGACCGACTTTCGGGAGGGGGAGCCACAGGACCGCGGGATCATCGTCGAGTTCGCCTCATACGAAGATGCCGTCGCCTGCTACGAGGACCCCGAGTACCAGGCCTCCAAGGTGTTCTCCGATCGGGGCTACGACCGCAGCCTGGCCATCGTCGAGGGCCAGTAGCTGGGGCCGCGAGCTTCCATGCGCTGCGACATCGAGATCCCGACGTGCAGCGAGGGGGTCTTTGTCCCCGCGGGCTATGCCTCGCCGCAGCAGGTGGTCGAGTGTGCCCGGCTGGCCGAGCGGCTCGGCTATCACGGAGTCTGGGGATCCGACTTCATAGCAGCGACCCCCGCCGCCGGGGTGCCCGCCGGCGAGCGACCCAATTGGTACGAGCCGATGGTGACGCTGGCGTACGCCGCGGCGGTGACCGGCCGCCTCAAGCTGGGCACCGGCCTCATCGTCATGCCCAACCGCGACCCGGTGATTCTCGCCAAACAGGCGGCAACGCTCGACCAGCTCAGCGCGGGGCGCTTTGCCCTCGGGGTCGGCATCGGGGCGTGGCGGGAGGAGCTGGCGGCGATCGCGGCGTGGCGGGAACGGCCCCATCGCGGCGACATGCTGAGCGAATTCGTTGAAGTGATCCGCCGCCTGCTCGATCACGACGCCGGCCCCGTCAGCTTCACGGGGGACTACACGGCGATTCGCGATGTGGAGCTGCACCCCAAGCCGGTCCAGGCGCCGCTACCGATCTACATGCCGGGCCGCAATCCGGCGTCGCTGGAGCGGATTGCCCGATTCGGCGACGGCCTGATGGTGCTCGGCACGCGGGCGGCCGAGCAGAAGAAGGCGCTGGCCGCCGTTCTCGAGAGTCACGGTCGTGACCCCAACGAGATCGATGTGGTCGCCGAGGGGGAGCTCCATCTCGGGGATAGCCACGAGGCGGCGGTTGCGAGCTACCGGCGCACCCGGCTGGGGCGGCTCCGTGAGGCAACGAGCCGGCTCGACGAGGTGCTCGCCAACAACTGGATCGGCACCGCCGAGGAAGCCGCCGATTCGATCAACCGGCTCCGTGACCAGGGCATCGACCACGTGAACGCGCTCCACGTCGCCGCCGACACGTTGGAGGAGCGGCTCGAG